>CAZUNS010000012.1:0-12205 GCA_964621655.1 uncultured Candidatus Saccharibacteria bacterium
ATACCGGAAGCATTAAGAACGTGTAGCACATTTTGCGAAAAACACCAAGCAATAGTGTTTTGAGGTTTAGTTAACCAATTTAGAACAACCCCTAAGTTTTAAGTAGCTATCTACATTATAGAATATTTCTTTGTAATTGTACCTAGTTTCGTATTCACGCAGAATGAGATTTAGTCTTTTGGTGGTAAACGTAAGATCTCGATAGATATGTCTTAAGTGTCGTTTCATAACACTCCATAAGTTTTCTATGTGGTTAGTAGGGCCAAAATAGAAGTTATCATGGTCACATCTTTCATGATCATAGCCATTTAATGAGTCTTGGTTATATGAAGCTAATCCATCAGTTCTAATAAGGCTACCACGCTTAATGTAAGCCTTCACAAAGTCTTCTACGGCTTCAGAATCACGTCTATATACGATTCTAAGCACTATTTGATTATTACCAGGATTAATCGCTCCTGCTACTAGTTTCTGGCTGCCGTATTTAAGCTTACCAAAGAAACTACCATCTATCTCCACTATGTCTTCTAGGATTACATCCGATTCTGGTAATGAACTTCTGAGTCTATCTAACCATCTTTCTATAGTGGGATAGGATATACCAATGGTTGTTATGGATTCTCCAATACCAAATTTCTTCTGCCAACACCAGATTAGTAGATAAATCTGTCTATACGATAGATTACTGCCCTTAAAGATAGTTTCTGCTTTAACGGAAGACTTGTGCTTACAACTCGGACAATACTCATAGTTAGACCTAAACTTAATCTTTCTACATCCACATTTGCTACAACTTATATCTCCCCATATATTTCTATAAAAGTTGCGATGGCAGTGGTATTCGCTTGGTAAATCTGCTATACTGTTCATTAGAATAACCTTTCTTTGATTAGTTTTGTACTACCACTAATTATAAAGGTTATTCTTTTATTTGTAATTGTTTCTTTCTGGATTAGTTAAGTAAACCGTGTTTTGATTGAATCAAATATACCACAAAACGTTTTCAGGGTGTGTCGCGACCGCCCTAATTCTTCATTGCTTGCAAAGTTTCGCGGTACGTTCGCATGCCAGCTCGCGCGCCCGCCTTCAAACTCTTCGTCACATTGCGTATCGGCTCGGTAATCAAATCAATTAAACCTATTGCCCACGGCCGCATTGCTCGGGTGATACGTTCACGCGTGCTAGCGTCAAGCATGCACGGCTCCTGTTCGTCAATCATGGTAATCCCCTGCGACCAGAATGTCGTAGGCGCCATCTCGTCGAGCATAGTTGCAGGCAAAATTCGGTTGACAACTGGTGCTGGCGCATTGACTTGAACGTTTGGACGCTCCGAATGTGTACGCCTGCGCAATTCCAGCTTTGACATATCCGCCACCAAACGAGTAGCAATCTCATCTACCACACCTTGTGGAGCATACTTGTCGAGCAAAACATTCTGCGCATAATCCAAAGTTTGCAATAAATTGATTTGGCTGGATTCAGAATATTCAGCCAAGTTTAGCTCGGAAATCGTCGTCAAAACGTCGTTTAAAACGGTGAAATCTGGCTCGGCGGGCGGTTCGGCTGCTGAGTTTAGTGCAGCAGCAGTGTGTTGTTCGGTATTTTGTAAATTCGGTGATGGCGAAGCAGTCATTTCGGCCAAAACTGCGCCATGATAGAATAAATCGTCCAGTTCGGCATCGCTAAGCAAAAGTTCCGTGCGTTCTTCTAGACCATCAAAAGCTGTCAACAACCCACTAGCCGCATTGCAGATATCATTGAGTTCAGCAAACTGGTCTGCCAAGACGGCTTCGGCTCTAGCAATAGCTTGCTCCAACTCTGCAAATCCGGCCGTATAATCGTCGGGGCGCAACTTGCGGATATCCACTAAAGCATCTGCCAAAGTCTCCCGCGCTGCAGTTTGCTCAGCTGTCATGAAAGTTGGGGCGAGCGGGGTCGCACTTTGCTCACTAGTTATCAAGCGCACGGGCTCGGGCGGAGTTACACTTTGTTCGCTAGCCAAATGCACTGGTTCAGGCGGAGCGGCAAAGGCTGGCAAAGCTGGTGCACTGGGCTGTTTTGACGGTGTAATCGTCGGTTGAGCGGAATAATCTGGCTCTTCGCCCCGCAGTTCCCTGAGAATTTCCTGCTCGTCCGTATCTTCATCGGATAGGCCAAGTGTGAGATCGTCAGTTAGTTTAGGTATGACATCACTAGTTAACTCAGGCGTATTATCGATCAACTCGGGTACAGTAGCAGATATTGTTTGATCGGCGTTTTCGGATTCGGTCGGGTCTGGTAATGTCTCAGGTGCAGCTACGACTGGCGGAGTTACTAATGCTTTGGTGGCTCGCGCAGATTTAGCAAGTTTGACGGCAGTAGCAAGCTTTGATTTTTTGCGAGATTTCTTGGTTGGTTGTAAAGCTTCGAGCTCGGCTTCCGCCATGGCGATATCTTGATCTTCAAAGAAATCTTCAAGCTCAGCATCAGAAGTCTCTGCGGTAGCTTGTGGCTTAGCAAGATCTTTTGGAGCATTTTCTGATGTGTCAATAATCATCTCAGCATCTGCAAACCCAGCTAGGAGCTCGTCCGTGGTGAGTTCTTCGATTCTCACATCTGGTTTGGTTTCTTCTTCTGTGATTTCTGTGCTGGCTCCTGCTACCGAACTAGCTGCTGCCGATTCTGTCGGTTCTTCTGTGGGTTCCTTTGGCAAGGTTAATTCTTTGATGACCTGCTCAACGTCGCTCCGGAAGTTTACATTATTAAGCTTCAAGATTTCGGCGATCTCGTCGGCAATATGGTCATATTCGCTGCAAAAATCACAATCTTTTACCGAGAAACGTTTGAGCGCTGTCCGTTCGCCAATAATTAAATCTTCATTGGCCGCCACATAGCTACCGCCATTAACAGAAATACCAAGAGTACGACTCGGGCCATCACCAATTTGGAAAGCTGCACCGACGCCAGCAATAATCTGAGCCTGCGTAAACTTAAGACTACCGGTATACATCAGGGCGCCAATCGCACCGTGCAGTTTGGCGCCGGCGATCTCCCAAGTTCCGTATCCAGACGCATCTAAAGCTATGCCAGCAGCTTCGTCGGCGGTGATTTGTGCCGAATTCCTTAGCTTAATGACTGGCGCATTTTGTTCGTAACCACGCACGCCGTTGGACAGACAAATTCCGTCGCGTGCGATAATTTGTCCTGCAAAGTCCAGTACCAGACCATAAGCTACTCCTAAGTTTGGCGAGATAAGAATACCATAAGCATTCGGCGCGAAAAGACTAACGTTTTCGTCGATCGTGAGATGGGTGTAATCCGGCACGCCAGAGCTAATCGCCCCAAACACTCGTACCGCTACGCCCCGCTCACCCATAGCGAAAATCTTGCCTTGGCCAGTAATCTTGACTTTGCCACTACGGACATCAATGACGCGCGCAGCCGAGGTAATCTCTTCGGAAATAATGCTATGGCCGTTCAGGTCAAGTACTATATCGTGATTGATCGTAATATTGCTAGTGGCGATAATATTATCGCTTAAAATGATTTTGGGAGATTTGGCATCGATGGCGGCAAGTAGGTCGGTGAAATTTGTAATATTGTTTGGGTTGTAGCTAGCTGATGTAGGCTTAGATGATTTGGGAGTTTTGGTGGCTGGAGTAGATTTTTGGACTTTTTCTGATGAAGATGATTTGACAGCAGCTTTGGAGTCTGACTTTGACTTGGAAGTAGAAGTTTTGGACACGCGAGTACGCCGACCCGTTGACTTTGGTTGGCTCGGCTTGGCTGAGAGAACTTGGCTGGCTCCCTGACCAGTAGATTTACTCCTAGGCATCCCTGCTCCTGTCGAATTATATTATCAAATCGTAAGCCCACCTTATACAATCATTATATCACGGACGGGTGTAAAAGTCAATGATAAGTGGTGGTTCGGGTCTATTAGCTACAAAAAGTCTCCGGTTTTACCCGGAGACTTTTCTAGTTAACAATTAATTCTGAGAACTAATTATTTGCGAGTGCTGCGGCGAGCATTGCGATAAGCAACTACACCTGCGCCAGCTGCAGTGAGAGCGGTAGCTACACCAGCAACCATAGCTACGGTTGTAGTAGCGTTACCTTCTGCATTCAATGCACCAGTGTCTGGGGAAGTGAGATTTGGATTGCCATCACCATCACTTGGATTGTTTGGCAAATCGCTGCCAGTAACAGTACCGCCATTCAAAGCTTTATTGATAGCATTGATAGCTTTGTCAGCATCGCTAGCCGGCATGGTAGCCTTAGTATCAACAAGCTCTTGAGCAGCGTCAATAGCAACCTTCAAATTGCGAACCTTAGCCACAGTAGTAAAGCCATCGTTCGAGGAAAGTGCATTAGCAGCGCTTACAGCTTCAGCATAAGTCAAAGTATTGTCGAAGGCTTTGTTATTGATTGCTTCGATAGCGTGCTGAATGTCAAGAGCTGGAGCAACCTTAGCAGCGTCGATAGCATCGGCGGCATCATCAAGGGCAGTCTGTAAAGTATCAGCGGCTGTTCGGAACGCTTTTTCCGTAGCTTTATCTGCATCTTGATCAACAACAGTCAAGGCCTTATTATTTAAAGCAACAATCGCAGCTTTAATATAATCAGTTACAGCCTTATAAGACTTCTTGCTTGACGGAATAGTCTTCTCAACAGAAGATGGTAAAGTGTTATCGTCCGCAGTATTAGCGGTATCGTCGGCACCATTTACCAACGTTGTAATAGCATCATCATAAGCCTTATAGAGACCAGTTGCTTCAACGGCTGGAGTTGCGTTAGCATCCGCTGGGACGCCAAGTTCAGCTTTTTCAGCATTAGTAATTGCAGTCTCTGCAGCGTCAAGGTTACCGATAAGAGTTACATACTCATTGTAGTAATATTTCTTAGCAGTATTTACCAAGTGGTAGCCACATTTGTCCATAGCATTAGCAATAGCGTTCTCGATTTTCTCATTAAGACCATCGACGACTTTGCCGTCTTGTACGAAACTAGCAGCATAGGTACTCGCAGTTGGGATAACAGCAACACCCAAAGCAAATGCTAAAGCAAGAGCACTCAAAATTTGAGCCTTCTTCATTTGATATTCTCCTTAATTTAATTTATATCTATTTCCTATTTTATCGGATAAAAAGTAAATGTCAAGCATTTTATTTTAGATTTTTATGATTTTTGGGCGATTTTGCCCAAAATAAGATAAAAATGCCCATCTTTTCAACAAAAAATGTTGTAAATTTTACAACATTCCTAATAAAATTAAGTTTTTGGCGTTAAACTCAGGTTAAATCTTTACTACGATTTGGCGATATAAATCTCTCAGCGGCTCGAGATTCCCAGCAAAAGCTTCGGTATCGGCATGGAGAATTGCGCGGCGCGAAGCCATACTAAAATCGATGAAATAGCCAGCATTGTTGCAGAGGAGATCAAGAAACAGCCTAGTCGTACGTCCGTTCCCTTCGCGAAAGGGGTGCAGAGCATTAATCTCTGAAGCATAGTAGACTAATTTCTCCACGAAGTTTGCGTGATCGAGCCCAACCAAATAGTTATCTTTGGCAAGCTCGCCAAAGATACGGTCGGCTTCGGTCGGAATAAAATCTACATAACAAAAAGGGACTGGACTGTCGGGCTTAGAGATATTTACTGTACGAACTTTTCCGGCAAAATCGTAGATATCTTCAAATAGTCTCCGGTGCAAATCCAGCAAACAATTAAAATCAAAACATTTCGGATGCACATCTATGAGTGCTTCAGCAATCTTATTGTCTGTAATAGTATACTCTGCCTTTTCTAACTCTTTTGCGTCAGAAATACCCAGCTTATTTGCTAGAATATCACCAGTCTCAACGAAGTATCCCGCATCTACCATAGTTTAACGTTTTTTCATTGAGCGGATTTTATTTAGCATGTTGCGACGAGATGTCTCGTAATCCGCACCTTCCACTTCCATGCTACGGGCCATGCTAGCAATACGGCGCTCCAATAGTTCTTCTTCGGTCATATATGTATTATACCATGTTTATACTGGAAAAGCTGATATACTCAAAACCTTAGACGATTTCCTAGAGAGCGAATAGATATAAATAAATTAAATTAAGGTCAAGTAGAATATCAAAATACTTGAGCTAAATTTGGTGCTTCCTAAGCAAATCCTCTAAGGTTTTGGGGAGACATTAATATAATATATTATATGTCTCAAACATTTGCAACGTGGTCATTGCTCCGTTGAGTCGCAATCGGATCATAGCCACTTGGTCTAGGAAAGCCCCAGCAAGGCTAGGGCTGTTCCTAAGGTTTTAATTAAGATTTTGTATAGGTTCTTAATTAGTATTATTATTTGCGAGTGCTGCGGCGAGCATTGCGATAAGCAACTACACCTGCACCAGCTGCAGTGAGAGCGGTAGCTACACCAGCAACCATAGCTACGGTTGTAGTAGCGTTACCTTCTGCATTCAATGCACCAGTGTCTGGGGAAGTGAGATTTGGATTCTTCTCATCTTCTTTGTTGGTGCCGTCACCGGTACCAGCTGGAGCCTTACCATTCTTGTAGGCTTCGATAGCAGCCTTCAATTTGGCAATGTATTCTTGAGCTTTGCCGTAGTCAACACTTGCCGTATCGCTATTGATAGCTTCAACATTGTTTGCAGCAATAGCGACAGCACCGGCCAACTGGTATTTGCCTAATTTTTGTGCAGTTTGTGCGAGCATGCCAATTTTCTTGGCAGCATTGAGCTGAGTATAGCCTGCACCAACCTCTTTGCTGTACTCTGGATTATTAACTAGGTTACGATATGCATCAAAATCGATTTCTTTGATGTCGCTTTCCAAGGTAGTCACGATAGCGGTTGTATTCGCGAACTCACCCGCTCCAAGTCCAATATGCATCGCGGCACCATGATTATTAATATATTGCAACAAAGAGTTTTCCGTACCAGCTAGAAGACCGTTGAGATCGCTCACAATATCGCGATAAGCTTGCTGTGCTAGACCCACAGGATCATTGGTCAAATTACCATTCTTATTGTAATTTACATCGATAGTCTCAACGTTAGCCTGAGCAGCATTACGGGCAGCAACGATAGCGTTATAAGCTGCAGCGAGAGAGCTGTAACCAGTAGTCGAAAGTGTGACGTCTTGGATCTTAGCGTAGGCTTCGCGACCAGTTTTTACTGACTTCTTGAACAATGCATCATTAATGTAGCCATTTGCATCGTTGATATATTTGATAGTATCATTGCCGGTCTTGCCGAAGTGCAAGTTGATGGCATTTTTCTCTTGGGTTGCCCAATCTTCAAGCGTTTTAAGAACGCCATCCTTACCACCAAACTCTTCCAAAGTGGTGTAGAGCTGGGTATATTCTGCAATATCATCTAGCTCGTTAGCTTCACTTAGTTCGTTGCGGGCATCACGATAAATTGCATCTTCAGCCCCAACTCTATCGGCGCCAGAGTTCTTGGTAACATAAGCATAGGTATCAACAGCTGGAATAGCAGCTAGACCCAATGCAAATGCTAATGCGAGAGCAGCCAAAACTTGACTTTTCTTCATTATTATTCTCCTTAATGAATTAATTGTTTTCTAAGTCTATTTTACGCAATAAAAAAAAAAAATGTCAAGCACTTTTGTGCTTTTTTGTGCAGAAAATGCTTGTTTTTAGCTCAAAATTGTGGAAAAAGGGGTGGTTTTTTGACTTTACTGGAAAAAATGCTCTGCTGATGGGTTCTAGGCGGATATCAAATCCAAATATTATAACAGCTTTAAGACCAAAAACGGGGCGGTGTCCCGCATATTCCAATGCAGGTCCTTGCCCCTATTACTTTTATTGTATTACTAATTCTTAGAGATGTAAATCACTTTTTACCTTTTGTGATTGCTCTAATTCGCCTAGCGCTCCGAGATTTTTCAAATTCCCTTTTAATCTCTTGAGACATTCAACTTCTATCGTGTAAAATTGCTTTATACATCATAGTTCTCATATAAAATATCTTGACTTTTCTTTATATGTGATATATGATTAACCTAAAGGATTTTATGAGTAAGCTAAAATTTTTAACCGAATTACCAGAAATCGATTATCAACCAATCAATAATCTGCTAATCGAAACCCGTAGCAACATAGGCGTTCTAAAGGGTACTTGTTTTGGTATGCCAAATCCGCAACTGTTACTCTCTCCTACCCTTATTCGCGAAGCACTCGAAAGTTCAGAAATTGAGAATATTATTACTACTTTAGCAGACGTTCTGCAGGCACAACTTTTCTCCGAACCAGAGCGGACGGCTCAAGACAAGGAGGTGCTACGCTATAATTATGCACTGCAAGCTGGTCTGGACGAAATGTGGCACCGCTACTTAGGCACCAATACTATCCGCACCGTCCATAAAATTCTCGTTCCAGATGAGCCAAATTTTCGTACCACCCAAAACGCACTAGTCAACAGTCGTACGGGCGCAATTGTTTATACTCCCGTGCCAAGTCAAGAGATTGGCAAATATCTTTCGGATTTGGAACTCTTTATTAATGATGATAATATCAAGCTTGACCCGCTAATCAAAACTATTCTGGCACATTATCAGTTTGAGTCAATTCACCCCTTTGGCGATGGGAATGGCCGTACTGGTCGTATTCTAATTATGCTTTGCATAGTCTACTATCGTTTGCTGGATTTGCCCGTTATCTTCATTAGTGAATACATTAACCATCACAAGGCCGAATATTATCAAGCTTTTCGCAACGTAACCGACAATGGCGATTATCTCAGTTTCATTCGCTATATGCTCACCGCTATTAATAACCAATCAATCAAAAGCACACAGACCTTGTATGTCATTCAGCAACTTTATGATGAAACACGACATTTCGTCAGGAAGAATTTGCCCAAAATTTATTCGCGCGAACTCATCGATATAATTTTTAGCCAGCCGCTTATGACTGCACGGCGCTACGAAGAGCTCTCTGGCGCGTCTTATCCCACGGCCTTGAGCCATCTCCGGCAACTAGAAGAAGCTGGTGTACTCTGTTCGCAAGAGATTGGCAAATATCGTATTTATACAAATATACGATTGATGCGCTACTTAAATGCCCCTGAGCGAAATTTTTAAACCATAATATATACGGTATATACGGTTTGCAAGGCGGAATAGTTTTTTGACAAAATCAGTTCTATCCGCAAAAACAGGGCGGTGTTAAAATGCATAAAAAGAAGTTCTGCGGTAGGTACCTTCGGCGCCGTGCAGAACTTCGATATCCTTATCATATCAAATTAAGGCAGAGATGCCAATAGTTTGTTCTCGTTTTGACTTAACTGTCTTCACAAATCCAGAACCTCAGACGATACTATCGGACAAGTAGATATAAATAAATTAAATTAAGGGTTTCAAACGGAATATCAAATCGTCTGAAGCGCTATAATTTGGTGTCTTCCAATATCATCTAAGGTTCTAGAATATTAATTTGGTCGCGAGTAAATATTTCCCGCGCATTAATGAGGCCTTATTGGGGGGTTAGTTTGGCAATTTGATCTCCAGCAAGTATAGTTGGAGATTTCGACTTGAGAAATTCCCCGTCTAGGAAAGCCCCAGCAAGGCTAGGGCTGTTCCTAAGGTTTTAATTAAGATTTTGTATAGGTTCTTAATTAGTATTATTATTTGCGAGTGCTGCGGCGAGCATTGCGATAAGCAACTACACCTGCACCAGCTGCAGTGAGAGCGGTAGCTACACCAGCAACCATAGCTACGGTTGTAGTAGCGTTACCTTCTGCATTCAATGCACCAGTGTCTGGGGAAGTGAGATTTGGATTCTTCTCATCTTCCTTGTTGGTGCCGTCACCGGTACCGTTGTTAGTGTTGCAGTTACCATCACGGAAGTTTTTGATTGCAACATTGAAAGCATTTACATATTCAACAGCCTTAACGTAGTCAACAGACTCGGTAGTATCAAACTTATCAAACTTACTTTTGGCTTCTTTAAGAGCTTTTACAGTACAATACTTTGGAGTAGCTTTTGCAGTGCTGATGAACAAGTTGTAACGGACAGCATTGGCAGAATAAGTATCTTTACCAGCATCAGTCCATGCTTTGCCATTCAAAAGATTATCAGATGTATCACTGTTAATTGGAGCAATATTCGCGGTTACGTAATCTGCAGGAGTTACTGGCGTTGCCCCGTTTGTAATAGTGTGCAAAGAATCGTACTCGCTCAACCAACCCGTAGCAGCAGCTTTAAGACTCAAAAGCGCTAATTTTACGTCATTGGCAATTGCGCCGGTAGTGTCAACATCCTTATAATTGTTCTTTAAGACATCAAGATTATTGTTGACATCGTTAAGAAGAGTCTTAACCTTACCGTAAGCAGCAGAAGCGTCGCTAACGTTATCGTCTAAAGTCGACAAATCAATTAGCTTCGCCTGATCAAACTTGATCTCAGGAGTCTTAACAAGAAGGTTTACGTATGTATCACCACTCTTTTGATACAAACCATTGGTTTTATACAAAAGATTGCTCAATGCATCAATCGTAGCATTTACGCTTGATCGGGTGACACTACCGTCAAAATTACCAGTCTTGTATAATGTCACAGTACTTTTATCGGCAGTTTTTAGAAAATCGGTGACAAATTCAACTGAGTCATACAATGCGATATATTCATTGGCTTTGTCTAATTCGTTAAAAGCTTTCTTAGCGGCAATAATGTCGTCGCCAAGGGTTTTCTTCTGGGTATCAGAAACGCCTTCTGTACCAGTTAGAGTGTAAGCATAGGTATTAGCTACAGGAGCAACGACACCCAAGCCCAATGCAAATGCTAATGCGAGAGCAGCCAAAACTTGACTTTTCTTCATTATTATTCTCCTTAATGAATTAATTGTTTTCTAAGTCTATTTTACGCAATAAAAAAAAAAATGTCAAGCATTTTTCCATACTTTTCGTGCTATTTTAATGGTTTTTTGTGGAAAAGTAGTCATTTTTTTGACAGTTTTAGAGAAAAGTGCAGTTGCTGTCTGCGTCGCTCAAGCACTTTTGTGCCTTTTTTGTGTATGAAATGCTTGTTTTTAGCTCAAAATTGTGGAAAAAGGGGTGGTTTTTTGACAAAATTTGGGCAAAATGCTGTTTTTCAGAGGCATTACTTTGATAGGCAATTTGAGTTTTCTCGTTCATTTTTTACACTATTTCTAGTACGCAACCAGGCCAAAAGGCTACTCCCTTCTTGAGAGTAGCCTGGAGATACTAAAGCCTAGTTTAGTGCTTATTTTTCACCAAAGATGCGAGCTTTGATTTCGGCTTCGTCTGCGGCGGTCATTGGAGCTGCTACGAAACGTTCTTCTGCGGCTGTTGTCTCGGCTTCGGCGATGATTTTGGCGGCATCTGCCCGAACTTCGGTCTCGACATCGGCACGAATTTCGGCTTGACGACGATTCATGAGCTTGCGGCTATAAAGTGCGAAGAGACCGCCAGCAATGGCCAACATCGGCAAGATCGAGCTTACTGCTCCAGCGACACGGCCACCCAAGACGCCGGTATCTGGGGTATTAACTGCTCCAGCATCGATGCCACCGTCTTCGACGATTGCATAATAGCTAAAATGTTCAACTTGGAAAGAAATTACGCCATCTTTGTAAGTGGAAGCTAGCTTCTCGACACTCATACCATCATCGCTGACGTGATAAATGCTGGATTTCTCGCCATTCAAGGCTGCTGGTACCTTGATAGAGACTGTCACGGTGCCATTTGGATTAACTTTCTCGCCCGCTGCATTGAGCAAATTGATATCATATAGTGCATATTTAGCATTGCCGAAAGCTGAAATCTGCTTGCTCGAGAGTTTAGCCGAGAGAAAGACCTTGCCTAGCTCGAAATTACCTTCGACGGAAACTTCACCGGTGTCATTCTTTAGGACGGTTTGCGTGTCTTCACTCGTCGAACCACTTGGACGGCTACTACCAGATGAAGTTGGCGCCGTTACTGTACCTGTACTACTGATAACATAGCCGGTCGGAAGATAAGTCTTTAGGGCATCAAGATCGCTACCAGAGAAAGTGCCGCCGCTAATCGCTAGATTTTCCTTAGCATAATCACCATCGAGAACCGCCGCTTCGTCGGCCGCCTTGAAGGTGCCACCCTTGACATTGATTTTTACCTGAGCAGTGTCTTCTTTGCCATATTTCGTGAAGACACTGGATTGCTTGCTGGTATAAGTACCGCCATCAATATTAAGTACGAT
>CAZUNS010000013.1:0-11515 GCA_964621655.1 uncultured Candidatus Saccharibacteria bacterium
ATTCTAATGATAAAAGTTAAGCAATACTATTGTACCGAAGTTATTAACTTTAGGCAAGACTTGTTTTATTAGGGATATATTTTGTAAAATCTTCACTTTAAAAAATCTCTCTTGAGCCGGGCAAATCACTTCCTTCGCCAAAATCCGACCTTCCCTTTCTGAGAGAAAGGTGGTATAATGATGCTATATCTGGTGGGATTAGCTCAGATGGT
Organism: uncultured Candidatus Saccharibacteria bacterium; assembly: GCA_964621655.1. Classification (GTDB taxonomy): domain Bacteria; phylum Patescibacteriota; class Saccharimonadia; order Saccharimonadales; family Saccharimonadaceae; genus Nanosyncoccus. Next base: position 213 of record CAZUNS010000013.1, read on the forward strand.
TAGAGCGTCTGATTGTGGTCCAGAAGGTCGTCGGTTCGATCCCGATATCCCACCCCATAAATAAAATCAAGCCTTGCGGCTTGTTTTTATTTAACTCAGATGGTTAGAGCGTCTGATTGTGGTCCAGAAGGTCGTCGGTTCTAACTTTTTAAGAAAAGTTAGAAAAGCCTGCGGTTTCTCGGAAAAGAAAACAAGTTTTCTTTTCTCTCGCAAACCTTGTCTTTTCGATCCCGATATCCCACCCCAGAGAAAGGCTAGGTCGTTGGACCTAGTTTTTCTCTGACTTTCCCAACTTAAAACCAGCATTTCTGACGTATAATAATAGTATGTCAAAACAAGATTTTGAGCCTTGGCAGTATTACATGATGGGCTGGAGTAGTGCAAAGCGCCCAAACCAAAAGCTGGGCTTTGGGGTCTCCATGGTGACTATCGTTTTATTTATTGCGTGTCTGATCTTGCTAGGGCTATTCGTCGCAGCCTGCGTGTGGTATTTTTCTAGTTAGTTTTATATCTCTAGTAGTTCTCAAACGAGTATGATATAATCAATACATACGCGAGCATAGTACAGCGGTTAGTATGCAAGTTTTCCAAACTTGAGATGAGAGTTCGATTCTCTCTGCTCGCACCATTGTTTAATTTCAGCCCGATTTGGGCTATTTTTAATCTGTTTTTTTGCCAGTTCGAACCAATATTATACATAAATGTTTAACCATTACCTAATTGTGCGGTATTTTTAGTACACCTTCTTGCTAATTTCATATGATTGATAGTATAATACTTGCTTTTAGCAAAATAAACATAGTCTATATTGACATTTTTCGATATGTATGCTATACTGAAGATAGTACATTAAAAATTCAAGGAAGGAGGGATGCTGCATGGCATCATCAACCATCAAAAAACTCAAAGAACTGCAAGCAGAAATCCAAGCAAATACCCAAAAGCAAGCCGAAAAAGCAGCACTGCGAGCCAATCCGAATGAGCAAGCTCGACGGAATACACCAAAATTGTTGTCGAGAGTATATAAAGCTCTCAGTGATAAGGTCTATACAAGCTACGGCTTAGACGACAGCGTTGAACTATATTTGGGCTCGCATGAGTTGCGATGTGCTTTTGGCGCAGAACGCACAGCGATTCGGGAAATGTTTCAGGAAGCCTGCGGGTTGCGTATTTCCGATGAAAAATGCGCCAATGATTGCTGTATCAAATTGGATTTGAGCGGCCAGGCTAAGATTTGTGATGGGGTAGACGAAAACGGAAAATTGACTATTCTGCCTTTTCCGACGTTGTTGGAAGAAAACAAGAGACGCCAAGAGTGCTGGAAGCAGAATCTCCTAGCATTAGCAAAGCAGGTAATCGATATCGCCGTGGAATGTCTCAAAACAACGCCAAACAAACACTACGGTATCCCGGAAATGTTGACCATTTGGCAGCGCTATGTTTCTAAGGGCCGGAAGGAAGACCGCAATCCATTCGATGGGCAATTTTCGATGAACGGCATTATGGCCAGCTGGCAAAACTTGACCGCACATCAACTCAGCGAACTGACTGAAGAGACGAATAAAATACTTTCGGGAGGTCAAATCTCTATTAGTACTATTAGCGGTCACACGCGCGCCGAAATAATGAGACGGCCAGAGAAGAAAATAGAAAATCCCTATTATGACTACCGGAAATTCTACTCGTCGTATGATGAAGTGACGCCGGAGCTGCAGGAAGTATTTGACGCAATCGCAAAGAATGTGCATTTACTGGCAGCAGAGTCTCAAGTGAGATGCTTGACTTCTCAGCGGAAGTTAATCTTCGAGACGTGGTCAGACAATGAGCTGGACTACCATAAGTTGCAGAGAATAAAGGGCAACCTGCACGAGCAGCATTTGCTCGATTCGCTCAATAAAAAGCTCTGCGGAATCAAGGTGACAAATATGGCATTCTTGTGTGACCAGAGAAAGGTAAAAACGTGCATATACAGTTCTGACACTCGTACCGAGTTTTTTAATCATCGGATAGAGTTTAGCGCAGAGATGGATGAAACATCGACTGATCCTATGGTGCAGAGCCAGCTAAGGCTGGAAGATGCAATCAAGAATATCCAGGAACAGCAGTTATCTTACATCGCGGATCAGCTCATTGATATGGTCATAACTGAGGCGAGAGCATACATGAAATATGGTGGTCGTCCCGAAGAAGGCCGTCTGGGCGCAAATCAAGAGTTCTTTACAATGGAACTGCAGAATATCGCATCTGATCAACTGAAGGAAGTTGTCGGATATTACTGGTATGACGTGACGATTGACATGAGAAAAGTCAATCAGAACAAAGCGTTCATGCAACGTCTGGAAGAAGCGATCGAGCAACGGTCTGACGGCATGGTCAAGATGGACACAAGAAATTACAGGTACGAATTGCATTTTTCTGACAATCCTTGATTAATATTGGCAGCGGAAAGCAATCTTCACCGCTAACAGAACCCCGGCCTAGCTGGGGGTTCGAGTAACAAAAATTGCCCCGGGTAGATAAACCCGGGGCTTTAAAATGTGCAGAAGTTAGACTGCTTCCGTTTCGCCCTTGGTAGACCACGGCTGCGTACCCGGACCCGTCGCAACGATCGGACTTTGCACGATAGTAGTCAGCCGAATCAAAGGCGGAGCTGTTCGCCAGCGGCTAAACAGTTCTTGCGCCCTGTCGCCGACCAAATTCGGAAAAGCACTGATCAGCAGTTCTTGGCCCAAAGCGCCCATTGTATGAAAATGGCGCTCAAAGTCAAGCAAGCCAATATCATAAATAATATTTGGCTGGCTACTACGCTGAACTTTGACATGATGAAGCCCATGTTCATCGCGCTCAGAAACCAAATGGAACTTCTCTGCCCCATCACCGTCGCTAGTGGGCACGGTAAGTTCGATGTCGTAGTCGGCAAGATGTGTTTCGGCGAACTGAGTGCCGTATTGCTGATGCGTGAAATAGAATTGCAGCCTATCCGGAAAAGCTCTCACCAAGGCAAATTTCCAGCCATGACAATTCTGCCGCATAATGTCCCGGAAGTGATAGCGCAGCTCCCCTGCTCCGCGGATATCTTCTTCTTGCTGGATGATCCGGAAACGATCGTAGAATAAATCATCGGTATAAAGTATGAAGTTGGGGAACGCTATTTGGATTGGTCGAATGTTGTTGCTATACGCCGGCGTAGCGTAAGGATCAAGGTCTCCACTCGCAATGCTGTAGCCAAATTTAGGATCTAACAAACTAAAGTAAGACATTCCTTGCATAATAACACTCCTTTCAAGATGTCTAACTAGCTTTGTCAACTTTACTTATTGCGCTATGTCATTTTACGCAACCCCCTTGTCAATGTCAGTAGTCTCTTAACTCTTAAGGTACCTAATTTGTACAACCCACTTTTTAGCTATTACGGTTTGTTTCGTCCAAGCTATTTACTAAGAGATTACACCTAATAGAATATGAATATTGTATTATAATTCTGATAAAAAGTCAATTTACAGCCGGTTTATCCGCTAAAGTCTATTTTCTATTGTTTCACCACTTTTTTAGTGACGTCAAATTTCTCCATATAGTGCCCCGTCATCAAACGAGTCTGCGAGTAAAACGCGGCTGCGCTCTGGTAGACAATCGCCACTACTGGCATCAAAATCCATTGCAAAACCATCGAAAATGCCCGACTTTTTTTGAACTTTTCTGGCCGTTTTGGTAGCATTTGCAAGGACACTACGACTGTCACAATCAAGCCAATCATCGTCACAGTCTGGATCCAGCCAACGACATTTGGCAAGTTAAAAGCCACCGCTCCGCGCGAGCCCAAGTTCATAAGCATTGGTACCCAACCGCCAAAGGCCACGAGTGGTGCCATGATTGCTAAGGTGATATGTCCATCTAGCAAGCGCATGAATTTCGGGAATAGGGTCCAGAAAGGCATTTTGCGCTCCTTGGAGAAAAGATACGAGCCCACATAAGCTACGTCACTAGCGCCATAGTCCCACCGTCGTAGCTGGATAAATTGCGCTTTGAGCGTAGCCCAAAAGCCATCAGAAATGACCGCATCTTGATAAATCGGCACACGAATGGGCACTACGTCATAATGCCCTTCAAAATAAAATAGCGAGCGCCAATACTGATGTCCGTCTTCTACGATTGTATATTTACTCCAAAAGTCCATGCCTTCGAGCGCCGCCAAGGGTTGCGAATGCGATGCGAAATTGCGCAAGAGATGCGGACGCATGGTAGAGATAATGTTGAAAAAAGAATTTGAAATCGCTACTACCCGCATTGGCGCCGCTGCTTCCCAAATATTATTCGTGAATATCGATACTGGTTGGTAGCTGCAATGCTGCCGCTCGGGACGCACCAAAAATTCATAAGCAACATAGTCGAAATACTGTCTACTCACACGGTTATCACAGTCAATCGACGTTACAATCACGTTTTCTTTAGGAATATGTTGCTTTTCGACATATTCCGCCAAATGTTTGCCGGCGTAAGTTAAGTTTGGGCCTTTGCCAATAATCTCATTTTTTAGATTGTCTGGGTGCTTAACTAGCATAAACTTACCAAACACGCCACGGAACTTCCGTCTGAGCTCGAGTGCATTTTGCTCAGTAGCTGCGCCGCCCCGCTCTTCGTAAGCCAAGACAAAAATGATATGTTCATTCGGAAAAGTTGATTCACGAATTGCTTCTACCGACGGTACTAAAATTTCCAAGCCTTCATTGTACACCGTCATAATCACAGCATGATAAATATTATGTGGCTTTGGTTCACTCTTGCCTTCGACTGCCGAAAGCATACGCAAATTCTGAACATGCTGGTCGAAATCATAAGCGTCTTCACTGCGCCCATGTAGGCGCTCAAAAGCATCATGAGGGTTTTCTAGGTCGGCTAGGCGTTTCGACCAATCTACGCGCTCCGCACGTTTCATGACTTTGTAACCTTGGATAGTCCGAAAAGCTGTACCTACCGCTTTGACAAAAGTAATGGCAATAATAATTAATACGTAAATCGCACCCAGCATAGGGTTGATCCAAGAAAACACGAATAGCAAAATGACAAACAAGTAACTCAAGGCCCCCGGCAGAATCTCCAAAAAACGATATAAAGGTTTTCGTTTACCTAATGGAATCTCTATTTTCATAATTTATTGTCTTCCAAGAAGTCCACGCCGCTCTCAGAAATCTTTTCTCCAATTTTTACCATTCCCCCAACAAGCGCAGAATAATCACGAAAGTTCCAACAATCAGCAACATCGTCATAAAAGCCAAAACTAGCGCCGCATCTTTACCGTATTTACGATAAACCCGCACAATCAACAAATTATGCACAACACCATAAATTATCGCTAAGATTGGAAAGGCTAGCATATTGAGCCAGCTATCTCGTCGATAGCCGCCGCTAATACCTGCAATCTCGCCATAAACATCACCATAACCGACAATAACTACTGTACTCTGCGGACGCAAAGTGGTCAAAGCAAAGATCAATAACATAATACTGAGCACTGCTAGGACAATCATGGCCGCCATCAAACCTTTTTGTTTGCGGCAAATCTCACGCCAAGTCGCGGCTAGTCCCGACGTAGTATCTTTGGCTTCTTTAGTTTTCATGGTAGTCATTTTATTTATTATAAATCAAATCGCCTTTTATCGCAAGATTGCCGTTTTGTAACAGCGGGCATATGGATGGGTTACTTTTTTGGGCGGCGAGCATGTCGCTTGGTAGCGCGATATACTAATACCCCAGCTACAATACCAATTGTATAAATCAATAAGTTGCGCAACGAAATCAAAATTAATTCGTTCCGCACGCTCGGACAAGCTGAACCTTTGCTGGGGTCTTCGGGATAAATTCCGGGATAATTTTCGTAGCACTTACGCGCTTCAAAATGTGTAAAAGTATGAAAACTAGCGCAAAGCAAACCGATTGTCGCTGTGACAATCAGAATCTGCCACAACAAAGTCGGTACGCGCTTCTTTACTAGGAGCATTACACTGCTAATTAAACAATCAACGACAAAAATCACGAGTGCAATTTCTAGGACTAGCCAGTAAATCGGTAATCGGAATAGCGGATCGCCAAAGCCGTCTGGATGCAACCAAGTTTGTACTGGCTCAGTTATCAATATAATATATATGCCGATTATTGCCGCCAGCATCAATGCCACTGCGCCAATAATACGCCAGCCCTGACGGACTTCTTTCTCGGGCATACGTAACGGACGCCTTTCGGTAAACTTACCGAGCTTAAGTTCTTCAACTTTTTGGGCGTTAGTTTTGGGACGTGGTGGAAGTGATGAAATACTAGTCTTCGTTTTGCGTTTTTTCTCATCCAACGTTTTTGCCATGATGCCCTTTCTGAATTATTGTCACTATTCTTCTCTGAGAATTCCCGCCCCAGACAGTACTCTACTGATGGCGAATAGTAACTAATTTTCTGTTTCTAGTATAACACATTATTTGCAAGAGAAAAGTGTTGTAAAAATTACAACATCTACTTGATTTTGGATGGAAGTTTTTGTAAAATAACATGGTTGACCCAGCTGTCATTCTTTTGGAGAGCGTACAATCGTCAATGCTGACTAGGCGCTCTTTTGATATCTTGAGAGATTGTAAGAGCGAAATATAAACTTTAATCAAGAAGGGAGTTTTTTGATGAAAAAAGAAGAAAACAAATACCTTGGCAAGGAACAAATTGCAGACCTTTTACTAAAATTTTCGATTCCTTGCGTGCTATCACTTTTGATTTGTGCCTTATATAATATAGTTGACCAAATTTTTATTGGTAATAGTGAACTCGGCTATTTAGGTAATGCGGCGACTTCCGTAGTATTTCCACTCACCGTAATTGCAGTAGCGTTTGCTTGGACTTTTGGTGATGGTACCGCAGCATTCTTGTCAATTTGTCAGGGTCGCAAAGATACGGCAAATTCGCATAAAGCCGTGGGCAATAGCTTATTACTCACAATAATTTGTAGTGTCATTCTGCTAATTCTTGGCTATATTTTTATGACACCGCTCCTGTATCTCTTTGGGGCGTCGGATGCGTCAATCGAATTAGCGCAGAATTATTTTGTAATTATCTTGGCTTTCATTCCGGCCTACATGATAGCAAATATGCTCAATGCCGTTATTCGCGCTGATGGTTCGCCAGCATTCTCTATGATTGCAACGGCGGTAGGCGCTGTAGCTAATATTATTCTTGATCCAATTTTTATTTTTGGTTTTAAATGGGGGATTGAAGGTGCGGCGTGGGCGACGATTATTGGGCAAGTTCTTTCCCTACTCTTGTCGTTAGGCTACTTATTTAAGTCGAAAACTTTTCGTTTGCAATGGGAAAGTCTAAAGATGGACTTTCGACTTTTTAGCAATGTTCTAAAACTTGGTGTCTCAACTTTTATTACGCAAATGTCAATCGTGATTATTTCGTTGGTATGTAATATTATGTTGGCACAATGGGGCGCACGCTCCCGATATGGCGCGGATATTCCGATTGCCACGATTGGGATTTGTATGAAAGTCTTTACTATCGTGATGAACTTAGCGGTCGGAATCGTCTTGGGTGCTCAACCAATTTTGGGCTACAATATTGGCGCAGGACAGAACGATCGCGTGCGAGAAACTTTCCGCAAAGTCATAGTAACAGTGCTAGCAATCGGTGTCGTCTCGACATTAATCTTTGAGATAATGCCAGATGTAGTGATCCGACTTTTTGGAACATCCGACGAACTTTATATGGAATTTGCGCGGATGACTTTCCGTATTTTCTTACTATTAGTAACTTTTACTTGCTTAATCAAAGTCATCTCAATCTTCTTCCAAGCCGTAGGCGAACCGCTAAAAGCGGCGATCGTATCCTTAACGCGAGACATTATTTGTTTTGTACCATTAGTGTTTATTTTGCCGAACTTAATGGGCGTAGAAGGCGCACTCTGGGCGGCACCAATAGCTGACTTGATTGGTATGTTGGTTGCGGGTGGGTTAACGATGAGTTTCTTCCGCAAACTTGGTAAAAATACAGAAATCTCAGCTCAAGTTGCATCCATTACGGCATCATAACATAATCCACCATATAATCCCTAGGCGAGAAGCTTAGGGATTATTGATTGTAGAGTTCGATCGAGACTGTGGCTATTCGGTATACGGCTCAAACTCAAAATCAAATCCGACGTATTTTGGAATCTTGGCTTCAAGATAATCTTGCACTGCATCGTCAACTTTACGATTGATTTTTGTAATGCGTCTAGCATCGTCATCCGATCTCACTAATGGCACAATGTAGCGAATCTTGTAACCAGCTGCTACGCAATAACAATTCTTTTTAGCGATACCACTGCTGATAACGTTGGTAGCATGCTGATATTGACGAAAAGCTTCACCAAGCGTTTTGTCGCCACAGCTAAGAATCCAATCAATAATTTCTCGCTCGCTCATAACATATAAATCGTCGGTGTTCAGATATCCAGCTAAGATCATGGAGTTAGTGATGTCAGCTAAGAACTGCATGCTGGCGCGAGATTTCTCGCCATGGTAAATTGCGGCCAGCTCAAGATTGCGCGTAGTAAAATCGGCAGCAATCGCGGCATCATTAAAGCCAAGCTCATCGATATTGTCTTCGTTTTTCATGACGGAAAGATTGGTATAGAAAGCCTTAACGTCGTCAAGCGTCCATGTGTTATAAAGTAGGTATCCATTTGAGAAAGTATATTCTAGACGATCGGCGCTGAGATTTGGCAAGGCATTGTCTGCAATTGGGTAAAGATGATAATCCGAAACTTCGCTGGGCAAGATACCATCGCGCTTGAGTTGTTTGGTTATGACACGCGAATTGCGAATGATCTGCTCGGTGCGAGCTTCGGTGGATTCTTGATGCTCGGCATCACCATTCATATAATCAATACTATGTTTAAAAGCAGGTGTAGCGATATCGTGGAAGAGCCCGGCTAAGGTCTGCTTCTTATCGTGAGTGAAATGCCAAACAATCAAAGCTACGCCAATGCTGTGAGCAAAAGTAGAATAGAAATGTTTGTATTGATAGAGACTAGTATAATCTAATCCACAAGTGATGCTAATTCGAGCTAGGCGCTGCATTTCTGGCGCAGCGGCATACCGCAGAAGCCAAGCGGGAAATTCTGGCGAAAGCACCTTGAGATATTCACGAACTTCTGGTGTCAAGCTATTCAGACAACGCTTAGTGCAAGTAGTAATATCTAGCATGCGGTCGTCGCGGCCAAATAATCCACTTCGGCGTGGCAAAGGCTCAAGAGTTTCATTCTCTACCGCCTTCACACTAGCATCAGCCGTAGTTTCTGGTGAACCTGCATTATCATCGGTGACTGTAGTTACGGCCTTGGCGTCATCGGCAGGTGTTTCGTCTTGGACAGGTATGGTAGCTTTTTTGCCGGTCGGGCGACGATAAATATGTAGCCAATCTTGATCAAGCCAAAACTTAACTTCATCATAGCAACTTTGAGTCTTAGATGGCATTTTGAGAATCTGAATGTCAACTTTGCGACCACGATTAAGATTGCCAATAATAACATAAGTTAATTCAGCAATGGCACCAGGGCCAATATAGCCTTCGACGCCATTTTTGTCTTCGTTCATCAAGAAGTAAACATCAGTTTGGTCGAGATGTTTATAATATTGTTGGTAAAACTTAGTCATGCCGTCCGCCCAAGTTGTGTCGCTGGGCGTAAGTAGGCGCCCAAGCGGCATACCAGGTGCTGCCGGTGTATCCAAATTAAAGTCTTCATTCTCAAATAACGGCCGTGGCCAATCAATTACTTCGTAGCCGCGCCCTTCGAAATAACCTCGCCAATATAATGCCCGTTCGTATAATTTAGCACTGCCAGAAATAACGAGTTTTTTCATACTAATCTTTGAGTTGTAAATTAACTTCCTTATGTTTAGTTGATTTGAACTGTCGATAAGTAACACCGCACTCATCAAACATCCGAATTGATGCCGACGATTCTACACCATAAGACGCATGATCAAAATCATGCATATAGACTACCTCGCGAATGCCAGCCTGGATGATAGCTTTGGTACATTCTACGCAGGGAAAATAGTAAACATAGATACGTGCACCTTGTAGCTCGCGCATGTTGCCGCGGAAATTTAAGATTGCGTTTAGCTCGGCATGACAAACGTATGGATACTTTGTCTCGTAATGCTCTCCTTCACGGTTCCAAGGAAAATCGTCATCATCGAAACCGTTAGGTGCACCATTATAGCCGACCGACAAAACTCGATTGTCCGTGCTGGCAATACAAGCACCAACTTGAGTATTTGGATCCTTGCTGCGCATAGAAGTAAGCTGGGCGATACCAATGAAGTATTCGTCCCAACTTAAGTAGTCTTGGCGTTTTTTACTCATCAACTCTCCTTTGGTTATTTATTATACTCTAAAAATTAGAACTTGACTAGACTTGACTTAAGAATAGGCTGTTATCATAATAGTATTGACAAAACGTTTATGGTATTACAGTAGTTATTTTCTGCGCTTATTTTCTAGCCACGCCGGGATCTCGGTGAAACAACTTAATCTCGTTTCAGCATAACCGTAAAGGCATCGGATGGAATGTCGATTTTGCCAAAGCGTTTCATGCGGGCTTTGCCACGTTTCTGCTTCTCTAGCAACTTAGCCTTGCGGTCACGATCACCTGTATGGATTTTGACCGTTACATCTTTGCGGTAAGCTCCAATCGTCTCGCGAGCAATAATCTTAGCACCAATCGCCGCCTGGAGCGCTACTTCAAAGTTTTGCCGCGGAATCACTTGTTTGAGTTTTTTCGTAATCTCGCGGCCCAGCGCATCCGCTTCACTACGATGGCACATCAAACTGAGTGCGTCAATTCGATTCCCCGCCACTAAGAAATCCAGTCGCACTAAATTTTCTGGACGATAATCCGCCAGTTCATAGTTAAAACTCGCATAGCCAGAAGTTACGGACTTTAACTGATCATAAAAGTCGGTGAGTAGATTCGCCATTGGTGCATCAAAATCAATTACTGCTCGATCTTCGATGTAACTTAAGTTGGTTTGATGGCCGCGTTTTTCATTAATTAATTTTAGTACGCCGCCAATCATGTTTTGCGGTAAAATAATTTCGCCTTTTACCCACGGCTCACGAATTTCCGCGATCAAAGTCTGGTCTGGCAAATCCGCTGCCGAGCGAATATCCAAATCTTCACCACTATTTAACGTAACTTCATAATTCGTGGACGGATTAGTAACAACTAAATCCAAATTAAACTCACGCTCGAGCCGCTCCCGAATAATATCCATGTGCAA
>CAZUNS010000014.1:0-11447 GCA_964621655.1 uncultured Candidatus Saccharibacteria bacterium
GGGAACTTCCTGACGGAAAAGATATTCGATAAAATCAGCACTACCGCGCGAAAGAATCAGCTGTGCCTTGGCGTCGTCGTGTTCTACGCCTTTGATGTAGACCTTAATGCGTTCACCGACGGTGTAATATTCGCCGTCAATCTGCTCGCTGCGGGGCATAATACCACGTGCACGACCCATGTCGATATGCACCACTCGCGGGTCAACGCGCGCAATAATACCATTAGCTACAGTGCCAATCTTGTCTTCAAACTCCGAAAGCACCGCGTCGCGTTCGGCTTCGCGCAAGCGCTGAACTACCACTTGCTTAGCGGTCATCGCCGCCACCCGACCAAAATCCGTGACTTCGTGGGCTTCTTCGACTAGATCGCCAATCTCGGCATCAGCCTTAATAGCCTTGGCTTCGGCCTGGGGAATTTCCGTAGACGGATTATAAGCTAAGCCGTCTTCGATTACTTCGCGACTCACAAAAGCCGTCGCCTTGCCCGTGTTAGTATCGAGCAAAACGCGGACGTTCATATCTTTGTCGCCATTATCGCGCCGCCACGCCGCCGCAATCGCCATCTGGACGACATCTAGCACGGTTTCTTCCGGCAAGCCCTTTTCTTCGGCAATCACGCCTACCATTGATATAAGCTGTTTCAGATCTAAAGCTTCCATTTTTCTCCTTTGGTTAATTAATATACTGTTTCCGGCGGGAGTGCAGACGCACTGAGTCTACGCCATAACCTGTAACACCCCTTCAACGAAAACCCGGCCCTTTTCGGGTCGGTCAATATCAGGATAATCTTATTGTAGCCCACATTCCGCCCGCCGTCAACCCCTAATCGGTTAAGAGATAGATTTTAATAGTAAAAAATCGCCCCCATTACGGGGGCGGGGAGAGCGTTTAGTCAGGCACCTTATATCCCTATAGAGATAAATTTCGCCAGGCAACCAGTTAGTCAGTTGCTCCTTCCCAGAGCATCGGGCTACCGTCGGCATTGACTAATACAGTAAACGTGCCGTGGTTATATGTGTCGTCGCTCACGGCGTACATCACTAAAGTCTTCGTATTGTACTTTATGACGAACGTGCTATATTCTGCAACGCAAACGAAATTCGTGCCGTCGTCAATGACAGGATTTTCAACAGTCTCGACCACTTCAGCCGGTGTTTCCGTAGCGTTCGCGTCGTCAGTAGATACAGAACCACACGTCGAGAACAAAAACAGTATTGTGCATAGGATGATTGCCGGCCCAAACATCATACCTAAAGCCCTCACGAGATCGTATTTGCTATCTTTCATTTTTTACCCCCTTCTGATTTCGCTCAATAGTACTAAGCAGACCTAATCGCAATGTACCCAATACCGAGCGATTTGCTGCCTATCATGTGTGATCACATCTTGCGGCCTTCCGCCACATTTCTCAATCATTCGCCGACCAGCAAAGTTGTCAACGTCAGCGGTAAGCAGCACGTCATACAGCTTATGGTTAGCACAGTAGTTCAGGACCTGCCTTAGGACTTCCGCGCCGTAGCCCTGACCGCGGCGCCTTTCTTCAATACCTATCTCGACGTGACCGCCCTGGCGCAACATCTGCGGAGTAAGCACTAGGCGCACGTTGGCAATGCCAATGAAAACTTTCGTCTTGCAGTTGCGCGCCCAGAGCAGCGTCTGTGGTACATAACCATGCTTGATGAAATCTTGCGGAATCAGCCGCTCTTCGGCGCTCAGGATGTCGATTCCGTTCCTAAATTCGATGATATTATGAGCGCCCATCAAGATTTTGGGCCACGCAAAATCATCAGCCTTGCTCTTGGCTAATCCTTGACAAAATTTATACGCCGCCTGCAGTATGATGTCATCGTCAATTTGGGTAAGCTGAACCAGCTCAATCGGTTGCATACTAACTCTCCTTTCTGAAATGTTCTAGATTACAATCAATGGGTAACCTGTGTCGTCATTGTAACATAGTCTTGACAGACTGTCTATCTTATTTAAAATAGCATAAACGTAAACTCTCCGTCAGCCCTAGAGAAATATCCAGCATCAGCATAAACTCCCCCGCCAGTTCTAGAGAAGTATCCAGCATGATCGTAAGCTCTCCACCAACCCCAGAGAAATATCCTTCGCGCAGACCTGCACCCGTCTTTTAGAGAAATCCATTTTGCGCCCACTCAGCACACTCCTTCAAAAAATGTGTAAAATCTGCCACTTTGTCCTTCGGAAAATGTGATAAAACCGCCTTGTCGTCCTTCGGAAAATGTGATAAAATGGTTATGTAGAGATTGCATCTCACAATATTTTGCTAAATCAAGCAAATGGTCATGCAGAAATTATATCTCGCAATATTCTGCCCAATCAAGAGATTAAGCAGATAGATATGTTATAAAATCTCCTACAGAAGGGAATTATGGAAAGAAAGATTATCCGTGACTTAATCAAATGGAAAAACAGCCCCACGCGCAAGCCGCTCATTCTCGAAGGTGCGCGGCAGGTAGGGAAGACTTATGTTCTACAGGAGCTATTCGCGAAGCGAGAATACGAGAACATCGCCTACCTAAATCTGCAAAATCCTTCGCCCGAGATTGCCGAGCTTTTCGATGGCTCAATCGAGCCGCAACGCCTAGTAGACCAGCTTGAACTACTCTTACACATGGATATTATTCCGGGTAAGACCTTGATCTTTTTCGACGAGATCCAGGGTGTGCCGCGCGCGCTAACTAGCCTGAAATATTTTTACGAAGATCTCCCCGAGCAGCACATCGTGGCGGCCGGCAGCCTGCTCGGGATATTTTTGCATCAAGACACATCTTTTCCGGTCGGCAAGGTCGATATTCTGCGTCTCGAGCCGATGGATTTCCAGGAATTTCTCTGGGCTAAGGGTGAGCGTCCACTCGTCGAGCATCTCCTAGATGAGCCAGAAGACACGCTTTTTCGTTCACGCTTGGCGGATTTGTTGCGCGAATATTTCTTTGTGGGTGGTATGCCCGAAGTAGTCAAAGAATGGGTGCAAAATCATGATATTTTGCGCACCGAAGGTCTCCAAAACAATATCCTAATGAGCTATACCCGGGATTTTGGTAATCATGCCGACAGTACTTTAGCGGCGAAAATTCGGCTGGTTTTCGAGAGCTTACCGGCCCAATTTGCCAAGAAAAGTGATAAATTTGTCTATGGCGCTATCAAAGACGGAGCTAGAGCCCGAGAATACGAGCTAGCCATCGAATGGCTGGTTGATGCTGGCATTGTGCGTCGGGTCTTTTGCGTTAAGCGGGGCGATAAGCTCCCGCTCAAGGCTTATATTGATCGCAGTACTTTTAAGCTGTACTTCCTAGATGTGGGGCTATTCCGGTGTCTTGCGGGAATTTCTCCCGAGCTAACTTTCCAGAAAGACGCGATTTTTGATGAATTTAATGGTCTCATGGCCGAGCAGTTTGTCTTGCAAGAGCTAGCAGGACGTTCGCTGTGCTTCTGGAATAGTGACGCTCAGGCGGAAGTAGATTTTGTGGCGCAGGTAGGCGCACAGATCGTGCCAATCGAAGTAAAATCCGGCGAAAACGTCCACGCAAAGAGCCTTAGGATCTACCGCGATAAATACCATCCCGCCTTGGCTGTTCGTTTTTCGCTCAAGGATCTCGCTTATGATGATGGCCTGCTTAATATCCCGCTTTACGAGAGCTTCTTGGCGAATCGTCTAATCCACCAGTATTTAGGGTAAAAAATCGCCCCCATATCAGGGGCGGTTTTCTGTAGTTTACCCACTCTCAAGCACAAAAACCAACTTTACCCCCAAACCCCGCTCTATATCTCAATCCCTAATCCTGCGGCACCGGCACTGCATTATCATAAACTTGACGCATCCGCTCATCAGAAAAATGCTCGTCCAAGAAACTATCAATTTCGTTCGTGGCGGGCTCGCCTTTGCGGCGTTCGGCCTGGCGCAGGGAAGCTGCCACCGAAAGCGTAATATCGAATGCCAAAAACACCGTCAGCACAATACAAAAGATATTCATCTTCTTGCCTTTTAGCTTATCATAAGCGCGCTCCAGCATCGGATAGAGCCAGCGCGCCGCCACCA
Organism: uncultured Candidatus Saccharibacteria bacterium; assembly: GCA_964621655.1. Classification (GTDB taxonomy): domain Bacteria; phylum Patescibacteriota; class Saccharimonadia; order Saccharimonadales; family Saccharimonadaceae; genus Nanosyncoccus. The sequence goes on from CAZUNS010000014.1 coordinate 4,065, forward strand.
AGACCAGAACGCCCCAGAGTAGCGCAATCGGCACCGTGGTGCGCCCGTCAATACTCAGAAACTTGCCCGTGTAATTCCACGACCGACTATGGAAAATCACTTCCTGCAGCACACTCAGCACAAATTCTAGCCCACCACCAACTACCGCGCCGCCCAAGAGACAGACTAGCCACTTCGCCTTCGTCAGATAAAAAATATAATAAATCCCCACCGCACCAATCCCATAAACCGGGCTAAACGGCCCATAGATCAGACCGCGCCGCGACACCCAATCCAGCTCGCCAGTAGCGATCAGATGCCGCACAAGCGTGAGAATTTCCTCGTAATAGGTGCCAAAAATACAGCCAATCGTAAATACTAGCACCGTTTGGTTAAAGGTCTTACGCCAATCAACGGCTTTGAGACGCTCTTGGAAAGATTTTTTGACGACTCTGCGCCTTGGGGAGATTTTTGAGCTAGACTTCATAATAATATTTTAGCAAAAATCCCAGAAAATCATAAGAATTTCCGTAAATAAATGTATTGTTGCATAATTCTCAAAAAAATCGCCCCCAGAGTGGGGGCGGGTGAGCCGACGCTGAATAGTCTTGATTTAAATTTCTTCTTCGTCCGGCTTGTAGAGCATGGGCTTGCCGTCGGGGTTGACCAGCAAAGTAAATGTGCCGTGGTTGCAGAAGCCTTCGCTCACGGCGTACATCACGCGGGTCTTGACATGATAGACGACGTAAAAACCTCCAGAAAAGGTACGCCTTCTCCCGTAGCTACGGCATTTGGGATACGGCAGCTTTACGAATTCCGTAGATAATTTCTTCTTCGTTTTTGGAACCCGCTTGTATGCTTCATCAATGATGCAAGCAAACAATGCCACTATTGAGACGATGAAAAGCACAAGTCCAACATTAGTAAGTATAACGTCCATATCCATATTGTCCCCTCCACAATAAATATTTTGAATAACCTTGCAGCTACTCTGCTATCATTGTATCACACATTGCCAAAAATGTCAATACTAATTACGTTTATTTTGTGAACTTGGCAATAAAATTGCATAGTAAGAGCAAAAAGAGAAACAAACAAGTCGGATAAACGTAAATTTTATACCTACGCGAGAATTGACTATTTTTTGCAAAACTAGTATAATGAAATTATCTCCCCTGACAAGGATTCCTAGGGTCGTCCGGAGCGTACTTTAGAGTGGCTATACAATTTAATATTTTCTGCATTTGAGCGTGAAGAGGAAGAGAATACACACAAAACGATTGCTTTTTCAATACACAATATTATTAAAAAGAAAGGTAGGTGAAAACTCCTCCCTTCTGAATTGTTTGGAACCCTTATAATTATCGCACAAGGTTTTCTCAGCGCAAGTTTCTCTGAAGTACTTCCGAGCGCCCGCATAGTCAGAATCAAGGAGATGGAATGGAGATGAAGAGATGGGCTAGAGCTGAAGCTCTACATACCACCCGCATAGCAGGATTCAAATCTAATTAGCCACGATGTAATCCCCAGCCAAAAATGGCTGGGTATTCTTTCATGAGCAGACTTTGCGCCTAGAGCCCCACCGGATGTCGTGAGCGGAGATTACTGTCGCCAGCTTTACAAAATTCTGCACGGTTGAATTTGAACATCGCCCCTGTAAAAGGGGTGGTTTTCCTTAAACGGCACACGTAGTAAGACTGTGTAACCGCTATTTTCTGTTCTTAAACTCTTTTTTCTGGAGTGGGCGTAAGAAGCTTCGCTTAATATCTTTATCATTGCCCAGTACATATCGTTCTGACTGCGATAAAGTGTGCATACTCAGTTTTATTTCCGTCAGTTTGGCTGTGCAGACCAAATCTGCGACCTGCAATAGCTTATAGTCCTTTTGTGTTGCCTTTTTGAACTCAGCGTTCTCAAATAGGGCTGAGAATACTGCGACAATTATTCTAACCACACCATCCTGTCCGTTATCGTAATAAATCTTTACTCTATCGAATGAGATGAAATATGAATAATGTTCTCGAATAAAATCAGATAGCTGGCGCGATAATTTTTGAATAAGTTCAGTGTCGCTAGTAATATGCTTCTTTTCTACTACGAATGATGCATGCTTGAAGTCGACCTTATCAATAAAAGCCAGCATTTTCTTGAGAATTTGTCGTCGTTCCTGTGTGTCGAGATTTTTATATTCCGCTTCTCGCCGTATTAGCGGCCCCGCATGAATAAAATTGCGCTTCAGAGCAGTTTCCGCCAAAACACGATCGAGACTTTGCACCTGTGGTAGAATGTTATTTTTCTGGTCGTGAACCACCATGCTGATAATGTAAAACGGCGAGCGGTAATCGTATTTACCAAAATCGCCACTTTCGTCAATGAATATGCTTAGATTTTTTGTCATTCTGATGTAACTCCATTCTATCGCAGACTACTAAAAAGCGGGGTCCTGCCCCGCAATAAGGTGGACCAAGACCTTGCGGTCAGCCCAATAATTACATTATAGCGCACACTTTATAAAAAATCAACCTTATTTTGCTATATGGATTAGTTAACTAAGCCGTGCCTTTTGGCACTGTTGACAGTCGAGTGCTAATTTGCTACAATAGGGGTAGATTAGCGCTCGGATAGTACAAGTGCTAATCTGTCAAATAGCACTATTGACACTAGAGTGCTAATGAATTATAATGAAATAAGATTTTGATAAAAAGGAGGACAATATGTCAAAAATTATTGGTATTGACCTAGGTACGACCAACTCCGCTTTTGCTTATATGGTGGCTGGTAAGCCAGAAGTAATCACCAATAGCGAAGGTGATCGCACTACTCCATCAGTAGTTGCGGTGACGAAGAAGGGCGACCGTTTGGTCGGTAAAGTAGCGCAGCGTCAGCGCGTGACCAATCCCAAGAATACTATTTATGGTATTAAGCGTCTGATTGGCCGCAAATTCGACGACAAAGAAGTCCAGCGCGACTTAGATATTATGCCATACAAGATCGTCAAGAAGGGAAATGGCGTAGCGGTCGAGATGGACGGCAAAGAATACACTCCCGAAGAAGTCTCGGCGATGGTGCTTTCCAAGATTAAGGCTGATGCCGAAGCTTTCTTGGGTGAGAAAGTGACCGAAGCCATCATCACCGTGCCGGCCTACTTTAACGATTCGCAGCGCCAGGCCACCAAAGACGCCGGCAAGATTGCTGGTCTCGAAGTACGCCGCATTATCAACGAGCCGACGGCGGCTGCCCTAGCTTATGGCCTTGAGAGCAAAAAAGACGAGAAAATCGCTGTGTTCGACCTTGGTGGTGGTACCTTCGATGTCTCGATTCTTGATATCGGCGACGGTGTCTTTGAAGTGAAGTCTACCAATGGTGATACTCACCTTGGTGGTGAAGATTTTGATAATATCATCGTCAATTTCTTGCTGGATGAGTTTAAGAAAGAATCTGGTATCGATATTCGTGACGACGCCGCTGCTATGCAACGCGTCAAGGACGAAGCCGAGAAAGCCAAGAAAGAGCTTTCGAGCACGACTTCGGTAGAAATCAACTTGCCATTCTTGACTGCCGATGCCGATGGCCCAAAGCATTTCGAGTATACTCTAACCCGTGCTAAGATGGAAGAGCTGGTCAAGCCACTCTTAGATCGCTTGGCCGAGCCAGTAGAGAAGGCTCTAAAAGATGCGAAATTATCCGCCAAAGACATTGACGAAGTAGTCATGGTGGGTGGTATGACCCGCATGCCAGCCGTAGTCGAAGAAGTGAAGAAGATCTTTGGCAAAGACCCAATGCAGGGTGTGAACCCCGACGAAGTAGTAGCCGTTGGTGCGGCCATCGAAGGTGGTGTCTTGCAGGGCGATGTAAAGGATGTGCTCTTGCTCGATGTTACTCCGCTCTCGCTCGGTATCGAGACGATGGGCGGCGTATCGACTAAGCTAATCGAGCGCAATACTACCATCCCGACCAGCAAGTCCGAAGTCTTCTCTACGGCGGCCGACAATCAGCCCCAGGTAGAAATTCATGTACTTCAGGGCGAGCGCGAGATGGCGGCAGATAATAAATCGCTTGGCCGCTTCATCCTAGATGGAATTGCCCCAGCGCCCCGCGGTATCCCGCAGATTGAAGTAACCTTCAATATCGACGCAAATGGTATCCTGAACGTTACCGCAAAGGACAAAGGCACCGGCAAGGAACAAAGCATTACTATTCAGAACTCTGGCAACATGAGCAAAGAAGATATTGAGAAAGCTCAAAAAGAAGCCGAAGCTCACGCCGAAGAAGACAAGAAGAAACGTGATGCGATCGATGCTAAGAATCAGCTAGAAAATGCGATTTATCAGGCCGAGAAGATGCCCGATGATTACAAAGACAAGATTGCGGACGAAGATTCTAAGAAGATCAAGGAAGCCGCCGAAGAGGCTCGCAAAGTCCTAAATGATACCGACGCCGACAAAGAAAAGTACGAGTCTGCCTTGAAGGCGCTCAATGACGTCTTGATGCCTATCGGCGCCAAGATGTATCAGAATAACACAGCCGACGCCAAGAAGGACGAAAGCAGCTCAGACGATGCTAAATCGAGCAATGCCGAAGACGACGCCGTCGAAGGCGAAGTGATCGACAAGGAATAAGGTCACTCGAGCTGAGCAAAAGAATCCCCCTAGCCTAAACTAGGGGGATTTTGGGGTAGAGAGATGGCGAAGTGGTGTGTTGTCTTAATCGGGCGGCGATTGGGCGCGACCTTGACTCTAGTCTTAGAGTCTGGCATAACTGCGCATGGTGATAAACGCGGCTTTGGCATAGATTGCGATTTCTTCTTCGCCGCTGTTGGGACTGCGCAAGACTTCGATGCCGCTGCCTTCCAGCCGCTCTTCCAGCTTTTCGTCAATCTCCTGATCGGTAGCCTTGAGCGCAACGCAGTCGCATCCAGTCATGGAACAGACATACCGAATCGCATCATCAAAGGTCAGCACCCGAAGCAGGGGATTTTGCTGAGACGATTCGGCGATGTTGTAATCGAGTATCTTGGCGAAATCGGTGCTTGCGGTGTCGGACGCCAACAAAAGGCGTCGCTCGGCCGTCATAAACCCGGGAGTCGGCCAGGATGCACCTTCCGTCGTCAGCACATTGCGCAGTTGGGTAATACTAATCTTGCCAACGGTAGTTCTGATGAAGGTGTCTTTGGACAACCGGCGGGTTCTCAGAAGGTTGACGATATTTTGTCTCAGACGGTTGCAAACACTGGGGTCTTGGTCGTAGATGACAGAAATTGCAAAGTTTCTCATAAAAATCTCCTTTGACTGAAATAGTGGCGGGTAATTGTTCCTTATGGGCATGAATAGCAGGCAATAGATGGTCTTGCTGGCGACGACGAATAACTGGCGGCCTTAGCGGTGGAGTTGGAGATAGCATTGGGGCTGAATCTGGAATTGGAATTTGGGTTGTGGTATCTCTCTTGTCAAGGTGCGGTGCTCGGGACGCTACAGGGGTAGGGAATATCCGGGAAGTAAACACTATATCCCACCATTGTAGCACACTTTCGCAATTCTGTCAAGGTTTACGATGGTTGAGCCAACAAAAAAGAGCTTAACCCAGTGTACTTCGGCACCGGGCGCTCTCGATACCTATATTTTAGCGCATTTTAGTAGATTTGAAAACCGGTGGGGACTATATGGCAGGGAAAAATCATGGTTTGGAGTAAATTCCAAATTGCTAGTGCTTGGTATTAGTACATAAAGTGTGCTACTCTAGAATGGTGACAGATTACTAGTACATTGTACAAGTCGGGAGTGGGAGTTATTAGGGCGGAAAGGTTTCGTATGCAAAAAACTTTTAAGCAACTTCTTTTGAAACTCTTGCGATCTTGGATAAATCGCATCAAGACACGAGAAAGACCAAAGGAAATTTCCGCTGAATTTACATTTAAATTCAAGCGGAAATAAACCAAATTCCTATCTAATTTAATTGTACTTTACAAAAGCGATTATGTCTAGTAGATTTTCGCAAATCTCTGCAGTTTTGCAGAATCTGTCACATTTTAGGAGCATCTAATTAAATTTAGTTTAATTGAGCTGGGCGGGTTTAGCTAGAATAGGCAACGCAACGGATGGGGCGACCAAGATACCTATTATAGTCGCCATCTGCCGGAGAAACAGCGCCACTGCTGAAGGTGAGATTGTAAGCGCGGGTGCTACTAATAGCCGTACGTGCCCAATAGTACCCTTTGGAGCCCGCAGAGTCGAGCCCACTAGCGTAGACGTATCCGGCGGCTGGGAAGAAGGCACCACCACCAGCTGCGGTTTCAGCACCTATCCATTGACCTTGGACACCGTTTTCTGTTTTCCAAACCGATTTGGCATTCTTTTTGTATAGCGTTTGAAAATCGCCACTAGATCCACCTTTAGGTAATTTCCAACCTTTAGGGCAAATGCTCGATGGGGCTACTGCTCCATCGACTTTAGCACTAGAACAGGTTCCAGCAGTAGCAGCACACCAAGAGTAATAGTAACCATAGTTAGAATTGTAGCTAGAACTTCCTTTACCATTAGTTGAGAATTGAGCTTTTGTATTTGTATCCGACCAGGTACTGTTAGCATTGGTGGCGGTACCAGCCGTATATTCGGTCGAAACGTCAGAGTTAGATGAAGTAAGTGTGTAGGAGATGAGATCTAATTTTAGATTATCTACCATCCAGCAATTACCATCAGCCAGTTTGCGGATAGTATAGCTTGTATCGCCACGTCCGGAATCAATCAGGGTGCTCTCTGCGCCTGTAACAGCTCTCTTGCAGAGATCTGCAGTCATTTCTTGCATGGTAGTGATACCATCAAATGGTCCCCACACCGCATAGAGATTCTTGCTTGGAGCAGATGAGCTTAGGGGTATAGCACTACCGGCCGTATAGGTGGCAGAAGTTGCATTACTGTTTTCGCTCCAGCCTAGGAACCTATAGTTAGCACGTACTAGAGTACCTTGATTCACAGCAATGAGTGTATATGGCGAATCGCTAGAGCTAGCGGTTTGCTTAGCAGGAACAGTACCAGTACCACCATTAGCATAGTAAGTCACACTATAGTTATAAGTAGTTACTACTTTTGGTGTAATGACCAAGTTTAGCTTTACGTTAGCTTTGTAGTGCCCCGCGGCTGCATTCTGATTGAATTTAGCTGCAAATACTAGTTTACGAGTAAAGTTAATAGAATTATTGGATACACTATCACCACTTAATGTTTGTGCATTACCAGTAAAGCTATTATAAGTCATATTAGCGTCAGTAGTACTTGTAGTATTCCACCCATATCCCCATGTATTATCATTCATAGTAGAACCAGTCTTACCACCAGCACCATTTATGGTAGTACTACCATTACTTAAGTTAGTTGGTCCAGTAATACTTAATGTATAACCAGTAATATT
>CAZUNS010000015.1:0-10598 GCA_964621655.1 uncultured Candidatus Saccharibacteria bacterium
GCCATATCAATCAAGCCGCCAAAACGCCGCGAACTACGCAGCCGGCGCCAAAAAGTAATGCAACAAAGGCAAAGCGATAATGGTATTTTTGGGGCAAGCATCGAACTATTCGGCTGGCCAGGTTTGGCGACAGCTGTTTGCTTGGGGAACGCAGCGGGATTTTACTGCACTCAAATCTCGCTTAGCCGACCGGTATGGTGTGGAGCAGTCGAGCGTGACGCTCTTCCATACCGGGCGATCGGCTCTGACGGCAGCGATCAAAGCCGTCGCGCCGCAAGGCAAAGTACGTGTAATTATTCCTGGCTTGACTTGTATTGCGGTAGTTCGTGCCGTGCGAGCGGCGGGGTGCGAGCCAGTATTTGTCGATATTACCCCAGAAACACTAGAGTATGATTATGCGAAGTTAGAAAAGGCGCTGCAACCTATTGACAAAAATGATAAAGTGTGCTACAATGGAAGTATAATCCTAATTCAGAACACATTAGGCATTCCTTGGCAGGTCCAAAAAATCGAAAAACTCGCCCAAAAATACCAGGCAAAAATCGTAGAAGATTTGGCTCATTCGGCCGGGCGATTCTATGCTGATGGGCGCGAAATTGGCTCGGTGGGCGATGCTGCGGCTCTGTCTTTTGGCAAAGGCAAAGCGATCGATACGATTTCTGGCGGTGCGGCGATTATTCGGCATAATGCTGATTTTACTACCACGCTTACGCCACCACAACCCACGCAGAAGCCGAAATTTAGTGATCGTTGTCGCGACCGCTGGTATCCGCTGTTTGGGGCGTTGGCGCGCGTGCTCTGGAAAAGTGGCGTGGGACAAGTCTTGATTGGCGGGCTCGTGAAAATCGATTTTGTGCAGCGTTCGGCCGATGCTGAGCTGGACTTATCACGACGGCTGACTTATTGGCAGGCCAAATTAGCTTTGCGACAACTTAATCAATTACCGAATCGGCCCTTGCGTGATTTTCGTCTCGTGCGCGACCGTACTGAAGTGCTGTCAAAATTACAACAAGAAGGCTACTATTTGCAGGAAATCTGGTATGATACGCCAGTTTCGCCAGCTCGTTATGCCGCGGAAGCGGATTTCCCGACCGCAGAATGTCCCCAGACTGTGCGCATTGCCGAGCAAATTATTAATCTGCCGACTTGGTATCCTGCCGAAAAGCTTGCACGAGCTTACGAAATTATCAAACCCTACGAGCTCAAATCGGCTGAGCAGGGCACGCCGATTTCGCCCCAAGAGACTAAGTTCATGAAAAAAGCTGAATCCCACGCGCAAAAGCAAGCAAAGAACGACGGTTCAGCTAGCTCGCATGAGCTCAAATCAGGGAAAGGTAATGCATGATGGAGCTGTGGCGAGAAGTGCAAAAGCGATACCCCGAAGCGAACTTTTTGCAGTCGCCAGCCTGGGGTAAGATGAACGATTTGATCGGACACAAGGTGATCGTAGAATATAATCTTGGCGACGCGAAGACTGACGTCGGTCGTGATACTGCCGACCATGAAACCAGCTGGTCGAGCGAGACGTTGCTAGATTCCAACAGTAAAGGCGCGCCGCAATACTGGTGCCAAATGATTGTGAAAGACGCGCGCCGCGGGCGTTATCTAGAAGTACCCGGCGGACCGTTGGTAGACTGGGCAGATGCTGAGCAGGTGAAATTTGTCTTCACCAAGATCCGGCAGGTGGCCGAAAGCGAAAAATGCGTATTTGTGCGTTTGCGTCCGCAGTTACGCGCTAATCAGGCCGAGCATCTAAAAGGCTTAGGTTTGCATAAGGCACCTATGCACTTGCATGCTGAGCATACTATTATCTTAGACTTGACCAAGCCCGAGACGGAGCTTCTGGCGGAGATGCGCCGCCAAACGCGCTACGAAGTACGCCGCGCCGAGAAACAAAATATCAAAGTCGAGTGGGATAATTCGGAAGCGCTGTTTCGCGAGTTTCAGCAGGTGCAGGCCGAGACGGCCGAGCGGCAACATTTCATCCCGCCCGATCTAAAGACGCTTCTGGCGGAACGGACGGCGTTTGGCGACCAGGCGCGGTTGTATGTGGCACGGACAGAGATGGGTGAGCCGATTGCTTATGGTTTGATCTTGATTGATGGTATCGAAGCGGAATATTTCGAGGCGGCGTCGACCGAACTCAATCACAAAATGCCCGGTGCGTATGCGCTGCAATGGCAAGTGATCCGCGACCTGAAGAACTTAGGACTAAAACGCTACAATCTCTGGGGGATTGCGCCGCCGGGGCAGCCCGAACATCGTTATGCACGAGTGACAACTTTTAAGAAAGGCTTTGGCGGGGAAGTGGTAGAGTTTGTGCCGGCGCAAGACATGATTATTAAGCCGGGACTTTACAAAATTGACCTAGCGATTGAGACTATGCGTAGAAAAAGGAGAAAATTATAACCATGAAAGATGAGAAGGCAAGCTTAGCCAAGACGGAAAAAGCGAAGGTAGCGACCAATCATGATGAGCAAAAGCAAATCAAGATCGAATCAGCTACTGACCGCCAGGAGTGGGATGAGTTTGTTACGAGTCACCCCGAAGCGAACTTTTTGCAGTCGTGGGATTTTTATGAGTTTTATCGTAGCCGGGGTAATCAAGTCGTACGGCGGTTGGCGCGCGATACAGATGGTAAAATCATTGGAAGCTATGCTGGCGTGATCGAGAATGCCAAACGGGGGCGGTATTTGGCGGTTGCTGGCGGGCCAATTTTGGATTGGACGCAGCGCGATTTAGTAGATGCGTTGTTTCAAGATATGCGCGAGCAAGGTTTGGCGCATCATTGTGCCTTCGTGCGGGTGCGACCGCAGCTGGAGCTGTCGGCATGGGGCATGGAATTGATGCAGGAATTGGGCCTAAGACGGGCGCCGATGTATCTCTCGGTGGAATTTGCTGGTATTCTTAATCTTGAGAAGTCCGAAGCGGAGATCATGGTGGGAATGCGACAGCGGTTGCGCCGAGCTTTGCGCAAGGCCGAGAAAAATCAGATTACGATTGAGAAAAGCACTAATCCGCAAGATATTCACGAATTTTATCAAATTGAGTTGCAAACGGCGGGGCGACATCGTTTTGTGGCCTTTTCTGAAGATTTTTTGACCAAGCAATTTGCTGCTTTTGCGCCCCACGGCGAAGCGGTGCTCTATACAGCGAAGTACCAAGGCGAAATCCTGGCGCAGAACTTTATGATTTTTTATGGTAATGAAGCGTCGTACCACTATGGAGTATCGTCCGAATTGGGGACGAAATATTCTGGCGCGCCGCTTCTGCATATGGAAGCGATGCGGGATGCGCGCGAGCGGGGGATTAAGCGGTATAATTTTTGGGGGATTGTCGAAGAGACCGATATTCATCATCGTTTCTACGGGGTGTCTTGCTTTAAGCGAGGGTTTGGGGTGGACGAATTTAAGTACATTCCGGCGCACGATCTCGTGCTAGACAGAGCGCGGTACGCTTTGGACTGGACGGTAGAGACGCTGCGTAAAAAAATCCGACATGTCTAGAAAAAGTTTTTATAAGTCATGTCATTTCGATAGGCAATAAAATACCGGGCTTTGTGATGAAGCCCGGCGCGGGGGAATAAATGGTGAAAGTTGATGCTAATTGTTGACACTGGGAATGATTTACATTTGGGCCGCATTCTGCGCGGGGCGCGAGTCAGTATCGCTTGACGCCTGGAGAGCCATTTGCTTAGCCTGTTCTTTGATCAAAGTTCCGATGTAGTTCAGATGCGCTTCAATGGCAACGCTGAATGGGCGAGTTTTGTCACTCTCATAGCCCATCCGGTTGACTGTATATGCAGCTACAATGTGCTGCATAAGATCGCCAGCAGTAATATGCAGCTGATATTTGATGGTTTGAGTCTTAACGTCGCCGCTTACATCAAGATAGGCTCCGTCGGGAATCCCCAGACTACGCCGAAAGACAGCCGGAAGAGCGATTCGACCAAGCGAGTCGACACGGCGGACGCTGGTGTAGACTATGTCGTCTTGCGGATTGTCGCAAATTTTACGGCAGAAGATAACGCCATCCTGAACGTAGACGCCGATAAGATCGCCATAATTAATGCCGAGATACTGACGCAGCTCGACAGGAACAATCAAACGACCAGCCGGATCGAGCTTTGCGACGCCATAAATAGCGTTGTCGTTTTGGACAGATTTTTTCATACATATTCCTCCTAAAGATCGAGATTACAATTAACCCATATATCTATTATAGCACACATGAGTAAAAAAGTCAATAGGTTTAAGCTAAAAAGTTGGATTTTGCAAGAAATTATCAGCCATCTATCGCCATCGGAGTTTTTTCTTTCGGAATCCCCAATTACTAGGCTGGGGCGGGTCCGCATTGCGCGAGCAGGTTGTAAAAACAGACAGGGCCTACTCGCAATAAGAAGAGCCCCACCAGGATTCAGAAAGATGAAAACTCCAGTAGCTGTATAGCTGAATAATAATTTTGTCCGAATTCCCCGCGAAAAACATTTTGCACGACGCTTTGATCCCGATAGCATACTAATTTTTCTTACATTTTTGTCAGATTGTACACTCTAGCTTTGTTAATCAGAGTAATAAATGTTATAATTATGTCAAATGCAGCGAATACTAATTATCGAAGATGAGCAAATCATGCGCCAAGGATTGGCGGATTTATTGCTAAGCTCAGGTTATGCGCCGGTAGCGATTGACGATGGCGATTTGCAGGTTGGCCGCGAAAATCTTTCGGCCTTAATTGAACGCATTATGGCGCTGGAAGCTCAGCTGATACTCTTAGATATTAATTTGGCGGGCGTAAATGGTGAATTATTGCTAAAAACCTTGCGTAGTACTTGTAATACCCCAGTAATTATGTTGACGAGTAGTAGCTCGGAAATGGACGAAGTGCTTTCGATGAGCTATGGCGCGGATGATTACATCGTAAAACCGTATAACCCACAGGTGCTTTTGCTACGGATTGCGGCGGTGCTGAAGCGGACCGAAAATCATAGTGGCTCGATGTTACTGCATGACTTAAAAGTTGACTTGAGCCGTGGCGTTATCGAAGGTGAGCAGCGACGCGTATTGCTCACGAAAAACGAAATGATAATTCTGGGACATTTGCTGGGCCATCTTGGCGAAATTGTGACGCGCGATGCTTTGATGACGGATTTGTGGAACAACCACGAATATATCAATGATAACGCACTGACGGTTAATGTTAGTCGCTTGCGGGCAAAACTCAAGAAACTGGGGCTAGATGATGCTATCACTACGCGCAAAGGTATGGGGTATGTCTTACAATAAAACGCCAGCTCCGTTGGGCAAACAAGCTGACAACTTTAAAGTATCAGCTTCGCCAGCCAAAAAAGCCAGTAACTCCCGCTCTCCCAAGATCTATGGCGTGAAAGCTTTCTTGGCCGACAAAAGTCTCATACTTATCGCTAACTGTGCTTTGCTAGTCACTCTCATCTTATTCTTGCTGGCCTTCCGCGTGCGGACGGAAATTATCATCTTGGTCACGAGCTTGTGGCTAGCAGCGATGATTGTAGCACTCATGATCGAATATGGTCGCAAAGTTAATTTTTACCGACAGCTAATCCAAAATGTAAATCAGCTTGATCAAGCGTACTTGGTTTTGGAGACTTTGGAAGCCCCGCGGTTCTATGATGGCGAAATTCTTTATCAAGTGTTATATCAGGCGCACAAATCGATGGCGGAAAATGTGAAAAATTATCGGATGCAGGCGCAAGATTTTCAGGAGTATGTCGAAATGTGGATTCATGAAGTCAAGACTCCACTGGCGACTCTAGCGGTAATTTCTAAAGACTCGCGCATCAACGAGCAGATTAAGCGTTTGGATGATTACGTCGAGCAAGTTCTGTATTTCACGCGGGTGGAGAATGCCGAGCGGGATTATTTAATTAAGAAAGTGGAGCTAGCAGAAGTAGTGGGCGCAGTAGCCAATCGCAACCGTGAGATCTTGCAGGCCAAAGATATTGAATTTAGGGTGCGCGATCTGGATGTGGCTGTGTATACAGATGCAAAATGGTTGGAATTTATTCTCAACCAAGTTATTAATAACAGCATTAAGTATCAAGCGCATACGATCACGATTGCGGCGGAACGCGCGGAGAAAATTACTTTGCTCAAAATTCGTGACGATGGCATTGGTATTGCGGCGAAAGATTTGCCACGCGTGTTTGAGAAATCTTTTACGGGTAGTAACGGCCATAATTTTCAGAAAACTACTGGTATGGGCTTGTATATTGCTAAGAGTTTGTGTGAGAAGCTTGGTCATCAAATTTCGATTGATTCTCAGCCGGGTAAGTATACTGAACTCACAATTAGTTTTGCTAATAATAAATACTATAAGGTTTTAGAAACGTCAAAGTCGAATTCTCAGCCCGCCAAGTCAAAACTTACAAAAAAGTAAGAGTTTTGTAACTTTAGATCGACGACAAAATTCGTCAGCTTATTATAATGGAAGCAAGGAGAAAACATGAAAACAGTTTTAGAATTAGAAAAAGTGGAGAAATATTACGGCAGTCGCTCTTCGCTCACTAAGGCGATTGATAATATTTCTTTCCAAGTCGAAACCGGTGAGTTTGTTGCAATTATGGGTGCGAGCGGCTCGGGCAAAACTACGTTGCTTAATGTCATATCAACGATTGATCGCGTCACGTCTGGGCATATTTATGTGAATGGCGAAGACATTACGGAACTACGCGGCGAAGATCTCAATCGCTTTCGACGCGAAGAGTTAGGTTTTATTTTTCAGGATTTTAATTTGTTGGATTCGCTGACGGCTTACGAAAATATTGCTTTGGCCTTGTCGATTCAGAATCGCCCTGCCGATGAAATTGCGGCGCGTGTCGATGCGATCGTGAAGGAACTAAATATTCAAAATGTGATGACGAAGTTTCCGTATCAAATGAGTGGTGGCCAGAAACAGCGCGTGGCGTCAGCGCGGGCGATCATCACCAATCCGAAATTGGTTTTGGCTGATGAGCCAACCGGCGCGCTGGATTCCAAATCGTCACGCATGCTACTCGAACAATTCGGCGCGTTAAACGAAAAGTTTCAAACTACGATTTTGATGGTAACGCATGATGCCTTTGCGGCGTCGTATGCTTCGCGGGTGATTTTTATTAAAGACGGCAAAATCTTTAACGAGTTACGCAAGGGCGACGATACGCGGAAAAAGTTCTTTGACGAGATTATTGGCGTGATTACGCTGCTGGGAGGTGACTTAAACGATGCATTATGATGAATTTTCTAAATTATAAAAATTTTTCAGGGTCTCTCAAGGTCGAAAAACTGCCAAAAATCTATATTAAAAAATAAATAAATTTTTATACAAGTGAAAAAACGCGAAATGCAGGAGAATTTTTAAATGTTTGCCAAATTGGCTTTAAAAAATATTAAACGCAGCGTAAAAGATTATGCGATTTATTTCTTTACTTTAGTTTTGGGTGTTGCGATTTTCTATGTCTTTAATTCTTTGGAAAGTCAGTCCGTGATGTTGGATGTGACTGAACGCGTGCGCAATATTCTGGAGCTGATGAATATTATTCTGGGCGTAGTTAGTGTGTTCGTGTCGTTTATCTTGGGCGCGTTAATTATCTATGCATCGCGCTTCCTCATCAAACGGCGCGGCAAAGAATTTGGTATTTATCTAACGCTGGGTATGGGCAAACGCAAGATTTCGTTAATTCTGCTTCTGGAAACCTTTTTGATTGGTCTATTCTCGTTGGCAGTAGGATTGATGTTGGGCGTAATTGCTTCGCAGTTTGTCAGTATGTTAGTGGCGAATATGTTTGATGCCAATATGACAAACTTTCAGTTTGTGTTCTCGTGGTCAGCTTTTGTGAAGACGCTGATTTATTTTGGGATTATTTATCTGATTGTGATGGTTTTCAACGCAATTATCGTCAGCCGGCAAAAACTGATTAACTTATTAGCTAGCAATCGACGCAACGAAAAAATCAAACTGAAGAATCCGTGGTTTTGTACGGCGGTATTTATTGTAGCTGCGATTATTTTGGCGCGAGCGTATTATTTGGTGACTGATGGCTTGATGACCTTGGTAGATGCTTCGGGAAACGTTCAAGTGCTCTTAATCCCGATTGTGATGGGTATAGTGGCGACGTTCTTGCTGTTTTGGTCGCTGTCGGGATTGTTATTGCGCATTGTAATGAGCTTCAAAAACTTATATTATCGCGGATTAAACTCGTTTATTCTGCGGCAATTTAGCAGCAAAATCAACACTACGGTTATCTCTATGAGTTTGATTTGTTTGATGTTGTTTACCACAATTTGTATATTGGGCTCGGCGCTTTCGATTGATTATACTTTGCATAAAACCGTAGAGCAGTCGTTGCCTTATGACATACAAGTTACCAGTATTGGGCGCAATTCGCTCCCGATTGCGGATGTTTATGCGCGTGAGAATGTCAAAATTGACGAGCTCCTGCAGGATATGGTGAGCTATAAGGTTTACCGACTCGAAGATATAACGATTGGCGACACAGTGGGTGCTACTACGATCAGTCAAATTGACGAAAACGATGCTAATAATGCCGTGCAAGTAGAAAGTTTTACGTCAACGGAGAATTTTGTCTATTTGTCGGATTATAATCGAGCGGCTACCGCGTTTGGTTTGCCAGAGTTGAATTTGGCGGATGATGAATATGCAATTTTGGCGAATTTCCAACCTTTGATAGATTTGCGTAATCAAGCGCTCAAAATCGGACAGACGATCACAATTAATGGCAAAACTTTGCATCCGCAACAAGACAAGTGTATTGAAGGCACCATCGAGCTCGAAATGGCGAATATAAACGCGGGGGTCATCGTTGTGCCCGATACAGTAAATCTCAAAGCCTCCAAAGACCATCAACGCGAAATTCTGCTGGGTAATTTCGTTGATGCCGAGCGCGCCGAAGAGATAGAGCAAAAACTCTATGGGATTAATCATCGCTTTTATAGCCACCATAGCGACGAAGAAGGTGCGATTCATGGCGCGGAAGACGATGAAGTAGCAGCTAACGATATATATTATTATAATGTCGAAAGTCGTCAAGGCATTATAGATAATAACGTCGGTACTTCGGCTTTGGTGACTTTCGTAGGTCTGTATCTAGGTATGATTTTCTTAATCTCTAGTGCGGCGGTCTTGGCACTTAAGGAACTTTCGGAAAGTAGTGATAATCGTGATAAGTATGCCACGTTGCGACGCCTAGGTGCTAGCAATAAGGTCTTAAACCGCGCTTTGTTCTGGCAGATCTTCATTTTCTTCATCTTCCCGGTACTAATTGCGATTTTGCATTCGGTCTTTGGCCTGATGTTCTGTAATGCGGTGCTTTCGTCGCTTGGCGGAATTGACATAGCGCAGATTATGCCGAGAGTAGCAATAATCCTACTTGTCATCTATGGCGGATATTTCTTAATTACATATTTCTGCAGCCGGAATATTATTCGCGAACATAGGAACTAAAACTAAGTTTGTTCATTCATACTGGTAACGAATTTACGCGAGCATTTTAGATTTCGTGTTATAATGTAAGTTATGGAACTTACGATAGTTGGTTTACTTCTGGTTGTCATTGGCTTATTGGTAATAGTGGTGTTTCGCCGTCCAGCTAGGTCGGGTAATGCTGATCTGCGCCAGCTCGAAGAGCGTTTGATTCGGGTAGAAGCTTTGGCCGAAAAAATCGTACCAAGTATCGAGCACGAATTTCGTGATAATCGTAAGGAAATTTCTGAGAATTTTCAGGCAATTCAAAGAACCGTTGACTCACGCGTAAAAAGTTTGCAAGATGAAAACTCGCGCAAACTTGATCAAATGCGCGAAACGGTCGATGAAAAGTTGCAAAAATCCGTTGAGCAGAGATTTAATAATAGTTTTAAACAAATTTCGAGCCAACTAAGCCAAGTGTACCAAGGTCTGGGCGAAATGAAAACTCTTGCCAATGGTGTAGGTGACTTAAAGAAAGTTATGGAAGGTGTAAAAACGCGGGGTATTTACGGCGAAGTGCAGCTAGGCAATATTATTTCTGATTGTATGCCGCGCGAACAATACGACGAAAATATTATCACCAAAAGTGGTAGCAATGATCGCGTAGAATTTGCCGTAAAAATGCCCGGCAAGGACGAGCGTACAGTGTATTTGCCGATTGACTCTAAGTTTCCGGTTGAAAATTATGCACGCTTGATTGAAGCTTATGATAAGGGTGACAAAACCGAAATTGATACTTATCGCAAGGCTCTAGCGAGTGATGTAAAGGAACAAGCCAAGAAGATTGCTAGCAAATATCTGGACCCGCCCATTACGACCGATTTTGGTGTGATGTTTGTACCTACCGAAAGTCTCTACGCCGAAATTCTGCGCATTCCGGGATTGTCGGATGAAATTCGGCAGAAGCATAATGTAACGATTTCTTCGCCGTCAACCTTGCCAGTTATTTTATCGGGGCTCACTATGGGCTTTCGTAGTGTGGCAATCGAGAAGCGCTCAGCCGAAGTTTGGCAGACGCTCGGCGCCGTCAAAACGCAATTTGGTAAATTTGGCGATCTGCTAGCCGCTACCAAGAAAAAACTAGAAGAAACTGCCAATAA
>CAZUNS010000016.1:0-10405 GCA_964621655.1 uncultured Candidatus Saccharibacteria bacterium
AATAAGCATAAAAGTATTGACAAAATCACCATTCTGTGCTACAATGGAAGTATATAGGCTATTAATATCGGTCTACGAACGTTAAGATAATGAATGAAAACCCTGCTCATTGTCTGACGAATCTTGATTTAGGAGGTTACTCTGATGAAGCGTAACAAGCATGAGCCTTGGGAGATTAGTTACGATAACTATCTCGGCCAGAAGTCTTACGACCCCGAGAAAAAGGAAGGAACTTTCCTGAGTGCGCTGAACAGCTGGATAGACAACCATACTACCGCATACTGTGTGGCTATACTCATTGCCATGGTGTGCGTTGGTGCCTATGCGCTCATTTGCTCCTACAATTCCGATGAAGCACAAGACACCGTCCAGTTTTCTGTGGATGACATCAGCTATGACTCGCAGGAGCAGCAGATCAGCACCGACCCCATTCCTGGCATTTGCTATCCCGAAGATGACCCTGCATATCAGGGCAAGTCTTCAAAAACTGGCGGCCCGAATACGGAGACGGATTCTGGAATCCATAACGGTATGTATCAATATCGTACGGAGAATGGCGAGATTGTAACGGTTTTTAATCCACCGTCTGAATTAGGTCCTATTCCCGTCACGACGGATACTACTATCACCGATCAGACGACAGGCGAGACTACGTGGATTGTCGATGACCCGATTAACGGGTCGAGAGATTAATCCGCCGAAATGCCCGACAGTTCGGACTAAAACATTATGTGCCCCTGAGATGGGGAATGTAAGTCGCTAAAGCGAGTTGGGCGATTTTGCCCGGTTCGTTCATGACGAGACCCCACATCCCTGTATAGGGAACAAATCATTCATTATAATTTAGTACCTTAGAATTAGGCCCGCAATGCGGGTCTTTTTCTCGTTCTTGGGCTAGATTTTGTAGACACCGACAATTAAATATTGTGAATCCCGACAGTATAGTGCCCCAGCAGCCCAGTCGCAGGATCATCTATCAAGACACCGAGTTGACTTTTAGAGTAATCTATGATAGAATAAAAGATAAGACTGTTGGTATAGTCACAAAAATACCAAGTACTTTTTAGGAGGGTAGTTTATGCTGTATGTGAATCGTCCTATACCGGTCGTCACGCACAAGATGCGAACCGGTAGGGTATTTGCGGGATTTTTTCTGGGCATGTATATGCCGAGAACTCATCGCGAATTTGTCATTGCGCCGAGCACAATGGTCGGGCAGCTGCTGGAAGGGTTCAATGAGAAACTGACGCTGAGAGAGACGCGGGATGGCCACTTCTGTATTGATGATCGGGCTGACCGCGACAACTTATACATGCTGTTGTCATCTCAGCTGACCGGAAATTTCAACCGTGTTGGCAACATCCGAGTCCCTAGAATGCAGCGCGCTAAGATACTGGTGTGGCACAAATATGTACCTAAGGCTCCAAACAACCACGTCCACTGGCAGACGGCGCTCATAAAGGCGCAACCCGATGAGATGTTTTATGTTTCCTGGAACCACCCCACCGATCCCGCGCAGCGTCAGGATATGGTTTACTCTGTCACTGAAGATTTGCAGGTGATTGCGTATCCATTGCAGGAGTCGATGCGGGTCCATCGGGACTCTGGCGCGAAAACGCCGCCGTTTACGGATTACCGTAATTGTACAGTGCAGCTGGATAAGTCCGAGTGGCGCAAAATCTGAGTTTGCGATTTGTCGTAAATATGCTAAATCGTATTTCGTATGAAGACCTTACTCATTGCTTGACGAATTTATGAAGAAAGGGAGTCTTTCCGATGAAAAAGACAGCAATCATACTATTACCGACCCCTGCAAGCGGAGATACTTGCCCTGATGTGTATCCTCGCGCAATTGGTTCTGTTTCGGTCACAACGGATACCACCATCACCGATTTGGTGACAAACAAAACTACGCGGACTGCAGACGAGACCAATACCGGCTGCATTCCCGAGCCCGACTAACGCAGCGGCAATTTGCCCGATGTGCTTAGAATAGGAGCCATTATTCAGGGAAGCAGCATATCACCCATTATCATTTGTACCTTAGAATTAGGCCCGCAATGCGGGTCTTTTTCTTAAGCACGCAAATTGACTTATCTCACCTATACAACTTCACACCGTTTTCCGGGCTACTTGACAATGTTTAGAAACCATGGTACATTACGATTGATAGAGCAAAATTCTATGTACCTTGAAAGGAGAATAAGTATGGATAATGAAAACCGGCAGCAGATCCTGTTGCGCACTTCGAAGCATCTTGTCGAGCAATTTTTAGATCTTCAGCGAATTCTCTTAAATGAGCAGATTGATATTCGTCAGATAGATGAGTATCGTGGCTTGATGGCTAGTCTCCGTGAGTTTGTTGGCGGCGGCCAGGATACTTGTCCAAGCATTGCTCCGGCCGCAACATCTCCGCCCAAAAATACTCCAGCAATAATATCTCCGCCAGAGAAAACTGCTTCCAGCCATATGTTGCTACGTCTGCGCGACGCTATCCGGCGCGGCGACGCTTGGGAGAGAGTTCCGGTCGGCACGATTATTCCGGATACCTGGACGGATATCAAGACTGGTAAGATATACGATATGCCCCTGCGTATCGTTCATTACGGCGGGCGTACGGTTAACGATGGTGAATATCGCAATACTGCCACTTTATTGCGCCAGTATGTTTTGCCTCAGGAACGGATTTTTGACGGTAAAAATACTGACTATTGTATCACCTGGATTAGAGACTACTTAGAAGGGGATTATGCACAAGGTTGTTCCAAAGCACTTTCAAGAGTGGCGGTTCCGGGCAATATTACCGTCAACGACGGGTCGCTGCAAGCCAAGTTTTTCTTACCTGCGCCGGAAGAATTGGGTGTTATCATTCCTGGCCTTAATGATGGTACGTGGCATCCAAAATGGGAGTATTTCCGTGATACGCCGGAGTCGCAGGATGGCTATTGCGAGAAGCGCATTTTCACCACTCCCGATGGTTCGAAACGGCGCGTGTGGCTGCGGTCGCGCAACGGCTTTAACAACATTTGTAGCAGCAACGCCAGCGGTGGCGTTGACTACTTCGGCTCCCCGAGCTACAGTCTTGGTGTTCTCGTAGCTTGCATAATCGCTTAATCTTCTCATCACCGCCCCTTCTAGGGGCGGTTTTTAACAGACAAATTCGCACCGTTTTCCGGCTAAGTTTGCATTTGTTGGAGAAGCGTGGTATGATGGCTAGGTAAGATTATGTATATCAGGGGCGAAAGCCCATTGATATAGATTTTGCCCCACGGGGCGTAGTCCGGCGCTTTATAATCGAGTTAGCCGAAAGAACATTAAAAAGGAGGTTTTGATTTTACGTAAAAGTGGCTATTCGATTATCCGACGCTGGACAACAAATACTTTAAAAGGAGTGGTTTATTCCATGCATAGCTGTAAAAATCTGAAGCGCCTGGGGGCGCTGTTGCTCGTTCTCGTGATGATGTTCTCCCTTTCGGGGGGGGCATTCGCGGATGAAAATCCTGCCCTGGTAGCGACAGAAGCTACTGTGAACGACAACACCGTGGAGAACGGGACTGGCACTGCTGTGTTTACGACAGAAGGCGACACTATTAAAGTGGCCGTAACTCTGACACCGGCGACTGGCGAAACACTCGGCGGCGAACCGCAGGAGGGAGAGAAAGATGGTACACAGAATTACCATTTAACGATCTTGATGACGGGTCTGACCGCTGAGTGGAAACTCGTGACTGGTGGCGACCTTGGCGGTCAGTACGACTACGATGACAAACAGCACACGGACTGGAATGTTACCGACGGCGAGCTGATGCTTTGGCTGCCTGTGAAAGAGAACACCTGCACGGTCGTGCTGCAGAAAGGCGATGTCTCGCAGGTGGTGGAAATCACCACTAAACAGGAGGCTGGAACAACGCAGTCTGGACACGCGGCTGACTATACGCATAAGTTCGAAGATTATACCAAGCCGACGGGCCCTGTGACTGCCGACACCAAGGTGGTCTGTGCGACCGCTGATTGCGCTGCTGACGGCAAAGAGATTACCATTGATGCCTATTATGATCTCTGCACTAAGGAGAACGCCACGGAGCATGGTGAAGCTGCGGTGGGTAAAGCCTGCAAGAAGTGCGGCTATGAGCCCGCGGCACAGCCTGCCCTGAAGGCGACAGGAGCTACTGTAGACAATAATACCGTGAAGAACGGAACCGGTACTGCTGCGGTTGCGACAGAAAACGGCACTATTAAGGTGGCCGTAACGCTGACCCCGGAGACTGGTAAAACACTTGGCGGCGACCCGCAGAAGGGAGAGACAAATGGCACACAGAATTACCATTTGACGATTTCGATGACGGGCCTGACCACCGAGTGGGCGCTTGTGGCTGGTGGCAGCACTGGCGGTCAGTACGGCTACGACGACGAACAGCACAAAGACTGGAACGTCGCTGAAGACAAGCTGATGCTTTGGCTGCCTGTTGCGGGAGATACCTGCAAAGTCGTGCTGCAGAAAGGCGATGTCTCGCAGGTGGTGGAAGTCACCACTAAACAGGAGACTGGGACGACGCCGGGTGCACATCCCGATGGCTATGTCCATGTCTTCGCGGATTATGAGTCCGATGGTAATGGTGGCTACAAGTGCAAAACCACCGGTTGTACCGAAACCATAACGGCCGCCAAATATCAGGAGCTCTGTGGAGCCAAGAATGGCGGGCATGATTGGGATGCTACAACCGGTATCTGCGACACCTGCAAAGCTCAGTGTGAGCACGCATCCTATGAGAATGGTGTTTGTGAAGAGTGCGGGTATACCTGCACGCACAGTGATACCAAGGCGCAGCCTCTGGCAGCGAAACCGGGACACCACGAAATCGTCTGTAAGACTTGTACTAAGGTGATAACGGCCGATGAGGCTTGTACCTATGGCGACACACCCAATGTCAAGACTCCGACCTGCACGAAGTGCGGATATGTACATGTGCATAAGTGGTCGACTGGCGACGGCGCAGCCAACGAGACAGCAGGAACTGGCTGGAAAGTTGATGCCACTACGGGACAGCATTACCGTTACTGCACAGATTCTGATTGCCCGGTAAAGGCGGACGCGCGGAACGAAATAACCGTGCATGTCTATGACCAGGCTGGAGACAAGTGTGTTTGCGGCGCAGTAAAACCGCACGAGCATCATTGGGCGGCTACCTACGAGACCAACGCGACGTATCACTGGAAAGTGTGCGACGCAGCTGGCTGTAGCGATCCGGCCGCGACTAATGCTCGTGGCGAGCATACATTCGCTGACGGCGCAGATACCTGTTCCGTCTGTGGCTTTGCGAAGGACGAGTATAAACCGTCTGGACATGTCTGGGCATCCGCTTGGACTACGAACGCTACCGATCCGACACACCATTGGCATGAGTGCGAAGCTGAGCATAAAGACGGCGATCAGACCACTACTTGCAGTGTGACTGACAACGCGCTCAAAGATGGCTATGGCGAGCATATCTATGATCAGGCAGACGCCGACGGCAATGCCAATACTGTTTGTGTTTGCGGCGCGGTAAAACCGCACGAGCATAAGTGGGCTGCTGCTTGGGAATCCGACGAAACCCAGCATTGGCACGAGTGCGAGAATCCGGGCTGTGATATCCAGGAAAACGCTAAGGCTGCGCATACGTTCGGCGATTGGACCGTAACCAAGGAAGCTTCGGCGACTGAAGCTGGTAGCAAAGAGCGTACTTGCTCGGTCTGTAGTTACAAGGAGACCGTTACTATCCCGGCGACGGGAAGTGGCGATGATCCGGCTCCGGCGCATACGGCGACATTCGCAGCGCACACCAAGGCTGATTTTGACGCTGATGGTAAATGCACCAAAGCACTCGCTAACGGTGATCCCTGCACCTACACACGGGCAAACTTCCAGAGAGATTGCACCGTAGATCATTCTACCATTGCGACGACTGCGACCTGCTCGACTTGTGGTGCAGCAGGAACCAAGAGTTCCGGCGGAACCAGTAGTTCTGGTGGCGGTGGCGGCGGCGGTTCGACGTCGAAGCCCAGCACTACTACCAACGCAGACGGCTCGACCACTACGACCACAACCGATCCGAAGACCGGCGTAAAGACCGAGACTACGACCAAGACCGACGGTTCAACAGTCGTGACCGAGACCCAGAAAGACGGCACTTCCACCACCGTGGAGACGAGTGCATCTGGCCAGGTCGAGACGACGGTAAAACTGTCCAATGCAGCGGTAACTGCGGCGGGGAATAAGCCGATTGAGCTCCCGGTCGCGGCGGTGCCGGTGGCGACGAGCGTCGCTCGGGCGCAGCCGGTAACGATCTCGGCGGAGAAGGCGGGAACCGTAAAGGTAAAAATCCCGACGACTTCGGCGGGCGCAGGAACGGTTGTGGCCATCGTGAAGGCCGACGGTACTACCGAGATCCTGAAGACATCTGTCGCAGTCAATAACGGCGTGCTGGCGGAACTTCCGAGCGGCTCGACGGTGAAGATTATCGACAATGGTAAGAGCTTTGCGGATGTAGGAGCGACGAACTGGGCAAACCATGCCGTCGAATTCGTATCGGCGCGTGAGTTGATGGTCGGAACGTCGTCGAGTAACTTCTCTCCGAACGAGCCGATGAGCTGCGCGATGATGGTAACTATACTGGCGCGACTCGATGGCGCGAATACCGAAGGCGGAGCGACCTGGTACGAGAAGGGCATGAATTGGGCAGCGCAGAACGGCGTAAATAACACCATCAGTGCGCAGTCAATCGTGACCCGCGAACAGCTCGCTATCATGATTTGGCGCTATATGGGCTCGCCCGAGGCGAACGCATCGCTGGCCGGTTATAACGATGCCAATGCGGTAAGCGGAGATGCTGATACCGCAATGCGTTGGGCCGTCGAGAACGGAATTATCGTCGGCGAAGGCAATGGCATTCTGAACCCGCAGGGTCAGACCACGCGTGCCGAGTTTGCGCAGATTTTACAGAACTTCCTGACAAAACTTGCTCAGTAAACTCTTACTGAGAAAAGTCAGTTTTCCCTTTATAGGGAGCCCCCGTCTTTTGGCGGGGGCTTTTCAGGTTCTGTGTTCACGGTATTTGGGTCAATCTAGCCCAACAAATTCGCACCGTTTCCCAGATATCTGTTATAATTAGAAAAAGGAGTTACGATGGAAAAATTGTTCTTAGTGACGAATCCTGGTTCGTCATCGCGCAAATATGCACTCTATCAAGGAAATAACGTGGTTTGTACTTTGCATTTCGAGACGGAAGGCAAAGATATCGTCTGCACGCTCAAAAAGGCTGACGGTAGCAAGCAGAAACTAACTGATGATTTCAAGAAATTGACCGACACGGTAAAATATGTCAAGAAAATCTTGACCGACGAAGGCTATCTGAGTAAGAATACCAAGCTCGACGCAGTTTTGGCGCGGGTAGTTGCGACCGGAGATTATTTTGCCGAAGATCATTTAGTAGATAAGGAATGTCTCGAGCATCTAGAAGTTGCCAAGAAGCGCGCGCCGCTCCATGTACCAGTAGTGGCAGCGGAGATTGCCGAATGTGTCAAGGAGTTTGACGGCACGCCGGTAATGATTATCTCAGATTCAGCTTTCCATACGTCGCGCGACGCCACGCATACTTATTATGCGATCGACACGGAATTGGCGGACAAGGCAGAGATTAAGCGCTACGGCTACCATGGTCTCAGCATGGGCTCGATTTCTGAGTATCTTGAGTCAGCCAAGATTAATGCCGAGAAGATCGTAGCCTGCCATATCGGTTCGGGTAGCTCGGTTACGGCTCTCCTGAACGGCAAATCTTACGATACTACGATGGGCTATACCCCGCTAGAAGGTGTGATGATGGCTACACGCTGTGGTGATATCGACGCCACGGCGGCCGTGGCGATTGGCCGTGAGCTGGGCCTCGAAGGCGAGAAGCTAGAAGAATATCTTAATAAGCAGTGTGGTCTCAAGGGTGTCTCGGGCGAGACCGACGACATGCGCGAAGTTTTGAGCTTACGTGCGGATGGCGATGCCCGAGCGAAGCTAGCCTATGATATGTATATCTATCGCATGCAGCGAGCCATCGGCCAGATGGCGGCATCTCTCAAAGGGATTGATGCACTAGTCTTTACCGCCACAATTGGCGAGCGCAATGCAGAGATTCGCCGCGATATCGTAGCGGGGCTGGGCTATCTTGGCTTTAAGATTAATGATACCAAGAACGATGACGGCCTAGGCGACAAGCGTCATTGCGTCATCTCAGCTAGCGGTAGCAAGCCAATTTATGTGGTCCAGACCGACGAGACTGGCGAAATGATCCGCCGTGCTCAGGCGCTGCTTGATAAATAAAGCAACGCTTAGTAAGTTTTAGCAAGTAGCGATGTAAAAAGCGCCCCTTCGTGGGGCGCTTTGGCTGTAGCCTTATGGTTACGGTGAAGCTACCGGCTAGACCGGTAGATTATTACTTATGGCGGAGTTTATGGATCAAATAGCAAATGGGGATGCATAAAAGCGCCGTACCCCAGACGAAATACAACACAGCTGCGCCCCGTGTCACCGATTCGATGACGGTATCTTGATTTTCGGGCCGAATCGGTATTGTCATTACGTTGTAGCCCATCCACCACAGCATCAGTGCGCAGAAAATTATCGTGCACTTGCCAAAGGAATGAGTTTTTTGCCAGCTACGGACGCAGAATAGGTATAGATCATGCAGAAGTCGCTTCATTTTACTCTCCTTTTCTTAGACAGTTTTGGATTTACTCATTTGTATCCATTGGACAGACGTAGGTGTAGTAGAAGTCGTAAAGCCAAGGATCATCCAAAGCTTCGGGGCGTTCGTCAATAATTGCCTGACAGTAGTGAGTACTGTATTCGTGAAACCAAGGCTCGTCCAAGATTTCAGGACACTTATCGATAATAGCTTGGATGTATATCCAGTCCAGAGTTGGGTCGGATAACCAAGAATATGTGCCCGACAGCGGGCCGTTGATGTGGTATATGTCGACGTAAAGCGCTCGCTCTGCGTCAGACATTTCGTTCAAGGCATTAACTATACGCTCTTGACGTGCTTGCCGCTCCTGCTCAATGCGATGGTGATGATAGGCAGAGCGAACTGCGTTACCACCATACATCAGCAGAAGTGTCAAGCTGATTACTATCCAGAAAGCAGTCAGCCTTCCGACAACGTTCTTATTCATGCTCCATTCCTCCATAAGATGTAAGCTACAAGTACGCGCTAAAACACGCCCATACTTCCATTGTAGCACAGATTACCGGTTTTGTCAATACTTTTATGCTTATTTTTGTGTATTTTGCAAGAGAATGGCTAAAATATGGTATAATAAGGTGTAGAAAGTTAAAATCTTGAAGAGAATATGAACGACCAAGTCACAAAACAAGAGACTGAAGAGATTTTGCATCAAGCCGAGCAATGCCTTGGACTGGATGGGGACTGGGTGGAATTGGGGTGCTACCGGGGTGACACATCGGTGCTATTGGGGAAGATGTTGCAAAAATATCAGCCAAGCGCAAAAGCTTCCCAGCGGCTCTGGATTTACGACTCTTTTGCCGGCTTACCAGAGAAGACGCGCGAAGACGCATCTGGGGCGGGCGCGAATTTCCAGGCGGGGGAATTGACCGTAACTAAGCGCGAAGTAATTGACATACTTCGTAAACATGGCCTAAAGGATGTAATTATCAAGAAAGCGTGGTTTGATCAGTTAACGGAGCGAGATCTGCCAGAGAAGATTAGCTTTGCCTTCTGTGACGGGGATCTCTATACATCAATCAAAACCAGTCTCAAATTAGTCTTGCCGAGACTAGTAGAACATGGCGTGATAATCGTACACGATTATAATAATCCTGAATTACCAGGTTCGGCGCGAGCGGTAGACGAATTCTTGCGAGCGCACCCAGAATTTAAGCTGCAAATTCGTTACACGCTTGCCATCCTTACTTATTAGCCACGACTTGTTGCCATAAACCTAGAAAAAGGCACCTACTAGAGATGCCTTTGCGAAGGTCAGTCTTTCTTTTTCGGAATACCAGCTACAACATGGTTAGCGCAGGCCGTGTTAAAATTAATACTCTTATCTGAGAAGAATACTAATTTTTTCGTGTTGATAAATGGGATATTATGCACTCGTCCATACGGCGACGAAATTTCCGGCGGTAATATACGAACTTCCGGCATCGATGCCATTTTCACTCACCTCCCTTAAGGTACAATATACCTAAATTATATCATATTTCTGATTTGCAGAAAATCCTAGCAATCTTATTACATCAGTGCTGCGGAAAATTTTAGCAATCCCATTACGTTAGTGCTAATAAAGGCTATTTCGAGCTGTCGGTACTCAAATAGATCGTGTACACTCCAAGTAGTAAAATAGTATTTGGAAA
>CAZUNS010000017.1:0-10045 GCA_964621655.1 uncultured Candidatus Saccharibacteria bacterium
TGATTTTGGTAATGTGTTGCCCATTTTTGGTATTGCCGGTGGCAGCGCGGAGCTGATCGGTCTTGGTCTTTTTGGACATTACGACTCCTTTCTTCGTACCTTTGTCTGATAACTTCCTTGATATCGAAGAACTCTATCAAAAAAAGTCTGTTTACCAGACTTGTCAATACTATCTTACCACGCGCCGTCAAGATTGTAAAGGAAATTATGCAAAATTCTTAAAAAATGGTCAAAGCAGCGAACAATCCTAATTTGGGTTTTAATTAAACTGCGGACAAATCCTTTGTGCTTGAGCCAACGAATTGCGGAGAAATCCTAATTTATATTTTAGTCAGCAAATTACAGGAAAATCCCTTGTACCAATGCAAGCGGGCGACCCATCAGGATCGCCCGTACATTTTTTGAAAGTTTTGCGAAACATGAGCTAGGCCAAGCAAATCGGGGATAAATTGGTCCAGATTGTACTGGCCCAGTCATTTTACGCACCGATAATAAAATTCTGCAGTTCGCTTTCGTGCCGATCGCGGGCAGCTTTCTCAGAAGCCCGCAGTGCGTCGGCGCCTTCAAAGAAGGGCGCTATGCCGAATCCCCGTCCCCGCAGCTCGGCAATGTTGCCATGGTGCGGCCGGAGAGCGTCCAGCACCATCACGCCGACTTCGCCTTTGAAGGAGTTCGGATCCAGACCAAGATACGCCACCGGGTGCAGGTTGGGAATCCAACCCCGCTCGGCAAAGCAGAGCATGGTGCGAATCTGCTGGTTGTTGCTGCAGACCACATGGAGTTCCGAGATCGCTTCGTTGGCGTCCATCATGTTGGCCACCAGGTAATCTTCGCTATTGCCGTTTTTCAGCTCAACATGGCGGACAATGCTGTCCGGGTCGACGCCATGATCAATCAGCCACTTAGCAGCAGAATCCGCCAGAGCAACCGTGCCACAGCCGGCATGAACGGCGCCGGACGTAACGTAGGTTACTTTCAGACCGCGATCTTTCAGATCAGCTCCAACTTTCAGCGCTTTCTGCAGCCGCAGCTTTAGCTCCGGGCCAGGCGTACCATCCGGGTACAGCCGGTGCTGCCCCTTGATGTGGATGATCGCTTCATTGCCGTGCTTCTCCATCCGCCACAAAGTGTGGAGCCGGGCATACTCTTCGTCCAGAACCATCTTGTACAGCTCCGGATTCATCCACCGCCCCTGATAATCCGGGGCGTACTGGATGCTGACGTGCTGGCTAAGGGGATGTGCATAGAATGCTTCACTGCGGATCTGGTCATCGGTTTTCTTCATACGATTTCCTCACTTTCAAATATAGATTTCAAGGTACACGGGGTCGCTATAACGCAACCCAATTCCGCCCATCGCTGGGCCATCCGTCGAGGCTAGAAGCTGGTTTAGCTGATTCAGAATGTCGCTACTAACGAGAAAGTCGTTGGACTTTCGCTGTTGGTGAGCTTCTATACAACTAAAGCAAGCCTTAGCTCTAGCGGATTACTACCATTGTAGCACACATTTGTAAAAATGTCAATATGTTTGTATAAAAGCTGGCTTTTGCGGGCTAACTTTATTCACAACTTAATTAGTTTGCAGCACCTAGCCACAGTAATGGAATACCGGACTATCCGGGGGTTTCTGATAACAAGAAAAAGACCTACGTGAAGTAGGCCTTTCCTAAAGTACGAAGGTAGATGAATGATTTAACCGATGGTCGGCGCCTTAACGTCGTAGCAATTGCCTTTGGCGATCTCCACCGTTTCAGGCAGTAGCAGTTCTTCGCCTGTATCCTTATCAAAAAATCTGATAATGACTGCGAATTGATCGTTTTCGGCGTCCGCAGTAGGCTCGTCCAGCGTCTCGGTGTTGTTGGAGCTACTCGCGGTAATCTTAAACGTCTTGGATGGAGCTGTCTCCTCGCCTGTATCCTGATCAAGGTATCGGATGGTCACGGTGAACAGGTCGCCACGGAGATTGCATATATCCCATACCATGACACCGATAAACAGCCCAAACACACAGGCGGCTGTAAAAACCCAAGTAATGGGGTTCTTCAGGATACGCCGGAAGAGATTCCCTTCGGAGCCAAGCTCCAGGAATTCGCTGGTATTGTTGACGTTCTGTTCATAGTCTTTCTTCATATAAAAGACTCCTCTCTCAATAAATTCATCAGACAATGAGCATGGTTCTCATTCATTATCTTAACGTTCATGGTGCTGTATATCAGCCCATACTTACATTGTATCACAGATTTCTTGTTCTGTCAATAGTATTTATGCTTATTTCGTGATTTTGGCAAATTTATGTGGCATCGGAGATCTAATTCGGGAATTTATGTAATTTTTGGGCGATTTTGATGTCTCTAGGGAGAGCCTGAGCTAGGTATAGGATTCTGGTAATTTTTGCAGGTTTGTTAAAACTTTGGCCAAAATTTGTGATTTTGTGATATAATGATGACGTGATACCTGTTGGGGATTCGCCAAGTGGTAAGGCACCGGGTTCTGGTCCCGGCATTCGGGGGTTCGAATCCCTCATCCCCAGCCAAGAAAATAACTTTGATGAACGGTCAAAGTTATTTTCTTGTATAGGGTATGTGGTGCGAGAACCCGTAGGGTTCGGTCGCTGTAGGAGACGAGTAAAGAAAATGCTGGGGTCAAGTTATGGCGATTCTGAGTCCGTTGATGTAGAAATTCGATGTCAATTATAGTTCAACATTAAAAGCTTTCCATTTCACCAGACAAGCTCATCATCGTCCAGCTCGTCAAAATTAATACTAGGTAAAGCATTCTCTTTGGTCACATTTGCGGTTTTTGGCAAAATAGCTAATTTAAGTGTCGGGTTAAGTTCTTGTAACTTAAGAGCCCGAGAGTAATTCGACAACGGATCGTTCTCATCTTCACGATTGCTGATACAGAAGATACCGATTGGATGGCCAGCCTTGACGCCAACTTCATTATATTGACGCCGAGCATTGGCTGGGTCAGCCAGCATCCGCGCTTCTTGTTGCCTAAGAATATTCTCGATAGAATCGATCGTCGGGATAGATTGCAAACGCATTACGTCATCATCAGAGGTAGCACGATTCTCCAGATTAAGGTCGCTACCGCCAGCCGCGACGATATCTTCTGGGGCATAGATAAAACCAAAGCCAGTCGAATAGGTATTGTGAATCTGGTCGGTCAATAGCGAACAAGAAGCATAATTACCTAGATACTCACTAGCTCGATAAGGCTCGTGAATGCTTTGGCAGATAAAATGATAGCTATCACCAATTTGATAATTCTCTAGGTCAGTCATCTTGCCGATCCAGTCAGCCTTAACGATTTGATTGATTTCCTTGACGATTGGCTTCAGCTCAGCATAAGATAAATCAGGCAGTTCGAGTAATTGTTTTTGATATTGCTCCACTACATCAGTACTAGCAACGCTCTCAAGGGCACTTAATGCCGTCTCAGTCGCGCGCTGAGCAGTGAGATTCTGGAACTCCGCCGCGGATAGCGATATTTCAAAATTATCACTCGATGATGTTTCCTGCCCACCCCTAAAAGGTGGTGCATCGTCCATATTCCACGCAAAATCAATGTCAGATAGTTCTTCAGTATAATGCGACTTTTCCGGGTTCATACGACTTCCCAATGCTCCTTAGACTAAGCTATTTTTATTGTAGCATATTTTAAACATTAGAGACATGAAAAGTCTCGCGCATTGCCTATTCTCCCAAACATTAAGCCTAAAATGCTGCTGAGATGATATACAATGCTGATTGTGTACATTTTTTCGTATTATGAGCTTATGTGAGTGCATTACTGGGCGCATTTTTGTGTAGGCTAGTACACTTTTTACAATCATTTGACTCTAAATATGATTCGCTATTGACTTTTTAAGTCAACTGTGCTATAATGGAAAGATAGGGCTCTTTGTGATAAGCTATGAGCTTTAAGTACATAATATGTTATAGGGGGGAATAATATGACAAATCAGACTAATTTTACCGCTATGCCCGAAGATAAGTACCAAGAGGCAAATTGGTATTTCTTTCTGGAGGCTGAGGAAAAGTTTTTTAACCAGCACACTGGAACGGAACTTGCCCAGGCGTTAAACGCCGCCTTCTCTTTTGGCCTTGAGCGTAACGATTTGGGTGCATATGTCGAGCTTTACTTCGCCGACGAAGATAGCCGACACTTCTTGGCGAATGGCGGTTTTACGCCTATCACCGGAAATATTCGTACGCTAGGCTTTTACGCTGGGGCGTGCGCCGACCAAGCCTACAGTCAGCTCATCGATCTCACGAACGTCATGGACCGGCATGATTGCTTGTGGTTTTCCAATAGTGGTCGCGTGCGTGCTCTGCAACTTTATGATTCCTTCCCAGAGCAATCCACCGTCGCTTGGAACATCCGCATTTCCGTCGTTGGCCCGAGAAATATTGCTGAGGAAATCGCCAAACGTTTGGAGACTGCTGTCTGCAGCTTCTTGCTGCCGATCCCGTATGAAACCTTCAGACGTTGCCGGTGATTCTTAATCCCCGCGCCACCCCTAACGGGTGGCTTTTTATATTGTTTGGCGTTATTTCCGATAAACTGTAATCCGGGCGCGGGCGTAAGTGTGGGTAGAAGAAATCCGTAATTCTGGCAATTCAAACGGTTCTAGATTAGACGGGGTCGAAAGTGCCAACGTGCCGCCGACTTGCAGTAGCCGTCCTAGTAATTGCAGTTCGTCCATATTAATTGCATCATATGGTGGGTCCGCAAAAATGACATCAAAATAACCCTGATACTCTGGTCGCTGGGCGAAATCGGCCATTTTGGCGACGAAAACTTGGCTAGCCACCGACAAAGTAGCTAGATTCCCACGAATGGTCCGAGTAATTTTAGCACTCTTCTCTACAAAAATCACTTCTCGTGCGTTGCGGCTCAAAGCTTCAATACCCAGCGCCCCCGAACCAGCGTAGGCATCGAGAACTTTTTGGCCATCGACCGCCACGATATTAAAAAGCGCTAGCTTTTCTCGTGCGCCCATGGGGTGAGTTAGGTGGCTTGCTGGCGATTTGAGACTGCGGCTCCGATATTTGCCAGAAATTACTCTTAGATCACTAGTTTTAGACATGATGAGCTCCTTTCTTGGGCGAGACAGCTGAGAACTTCCCTGTAGCAGTTGAGTTTCTGCTTTTTGTCGTGGAATTTGGCAAGGTTTTTGGCGGTTTCAGCTTATAAGCTTCCGCCGCTGCCGAGTACCAGCCTAGCGCAATCGCTCGCACTATCTCTGGCAGCAACACATCCTTGGTCTCGGTCGCTAGTTCGGTGGTCCAACCATTATCACAAAAACGTTTATAGATATGCAGGCTTTGTACCCGCTGCAACGCCGCGGCAAACATCTTCTCTGTATCTGTCTCTTGTAAATCGTCTAGTGTCAGCGTAATATCTAAACTCTTAGGGGCCGCGGCCGCCGTAATCATCAAAACTCCGTATTCATAAGCAATATGCTTAGACATCTGCCCGCCCGCACCCCAATACAGCCAATTATTACGCATAGTTTCCATCAAATTGCGACCGTGCATTAGGCCTTTGATGGGCTGGCCAAAAATCTTCAACATGTCTTTGTCGGTCATCAACTCTTCCTTGACGTCCGCCAATGGAAAATGATGCGCCGGAGTAAGCCCGTCCGTCACCATATGCGCCATCCAAGCCGCTTCGAAAGCCGCTCGCACCCGGTCTTGTTTCCCTAGCGCTCGTACTAAGTTCCAACGGTGATCAATAATCATCTCCACGACCGAGCGCGTGTCCAGCGTGCCGTGATCGACTTCGGACGGACGCGACATTTCTGTAAGCATATGCGACGGCTCGTCAATACCCGGACTCTTGCTCTTAAGTCCATCTGGCCCACGCGTCCCTTCAAAATAGATAATCTCCTTGCCCGACGGAAAAAACCGCGACCGCGGCAAGACCCTGCCCAAACTCCGCCGCGCCGCTTGGTCGAGACGCTGATGAGTGCCGACGATTTTGCCGGTAAATTTAGAGCTCTTGGCGAGCGCAGTGGTAGAAAACATAACTTATCTTTATATTATACAACGTTTCTTACAAAAATGAGAGATTTTAATTTAAGGTCGTGAGCTGCTGGTATTTCTGAATCCGGGCGGCTAGTTCAGGGTAATCTTGTAGCCGCTCTGGGCGCTTAGCAAAGCTCCCGGCGTGCTGGCTGGCTTGCGCGATCAGCTTAGTATCCGAAAGATTAGCAATCTGTAGATTGAGTTCTCCGTGCTGCATGGCGCCATAAATCTCCCCGGGGCCGCGCAATTTGAGATCCACTTCCGCCAGATAGAAGCCATCAGTGGACTTCTCCATTTCTCGCAAACGCCGCGAAGGTTTGTCTTCACCCGTGGTTAAGAGATAGCAACTCGCCGGCTGGTCGCCCCGCCCCACGCGCCCGCGCAACTGATGCAACTGTGCCAAACCATAATGCTCGGCGTCTTGAATAATCATCATATTTGCGTTCGGCACATTTACCCCCACCTCAACTACGGTCGTAGAAACCAAAATTTGCAACCGGTTTGCTGCGAAATCCGCCATCACCTGATCTTTTTCGTCTGGCTTCATCTTGCCATGCAAAAGTCCGACTTTGTATTTCGGGAAAAGTTCGGTCAACTTCTTAGCCTGACGCTTAACGGGCGTGGCGGTGCCGGCAGTAGTCTCGTCGATCGCTTGACAAATCCAATAAATCTGTTGCCCTTTGGCTAATAATGCTCGCATGGCGGGATATAGCTCGTCGTGTTGCTCAGTTTCGGGTAAAATCTGCGTCGTAATCGGCTGTCGCCCGGCTGGTAGCTCATTTAGCAATGATACATCGAGATCCCCAAACACAGTTAGTTGCAAAGAACGCGGAATGGGCGTAGCCGTCATCGACAATAGATGCGGTGCCTTGCCATCGGGAGATTTTAGCAGTAACTTTTGCCGCTGATTCACCCCAAAACGATGTTGTTCATCAATAATACAGAACGCCAGTGTCTTAAAGCTCGTATCGTCGGTCAAAAGCGCGTGCGTTCCCACCACAAAATCGATTTCGCCCGCCGCAATCTGGGATTTGAGTGATTTTTTATTCTTGGTCGCCCCAGTTAGCAACGCCATGCGCGGCAGCTTGAGCGTAGAATTCGCCGTCTCGATCTTGCGGAATAAGTTATTTAGGCTCTCAAAATGCTGCGTGGCCAAAATCGCCGTAGGTGCCAAGAGAGCTGTCTGGTGCCCGTTATGCGCGGTTTGCGCGGCTGCCAATGCCGCCACAATCGTCTTGCCCGAGCCCACATCACCCTGCAAAAGTCGATTCATGGGCACTGATTTTTCGAGATTTTGCAAAATATCCCAAGTCGAACGCCGTTGCGCACCGGTGAGCTGAAAAGGTAAGCTCTGCACAATCGCCTGAATTAATTTTGCATGAAAGGGTAGCGAAATTGCTTTTAGCCGTTGATTTTCTTGCTGATTTAATTTTGCTGCCAAAATCAGCTCAAACAGCTCTTCGTAGGCCAAATATTGCCGTCCGCGCTCGGTATCAGTGGCGGATTCGGGAAAATGCATGGCAAAAAGGGCTTCTGCGCGCGCTCCTGGATTGACAAAATCTGGGCAATATTCTGTAAATGGTAATAAGTCTGGGATTTTGTCAAAAAATGGACGTAAGTTGCCAATAATCTTGCGGAAAGTGGCCGGCTTTAGGACACTTTTGGCCGAATAAATCGGCTGAAACCCCGCAGTGGCGCCGTCTTGCTCGAGATCTTGCACTAAGGTTGCTGCGGGCGATGTCAAGACGAAGCGCCGGTTCTTTAGCTCATATTTACCTGAGAAGAAATATTCCCGCTTGGGATCAAACTGCTTGGCACGATAGGGCTGATTAAACCAAACTGTCCGAATCGCCCCGGTATCGTCCCGAATTATACCTTCGGTAATAGTTAAACGCCGGCGACTAGTCCGAATCGTGCGTAAATCACTAATCCTGCCCCGCACGATTACCTTACCCGGCTGCAAATCTGCAATCGTTACGGCAGTCTGATAATTCTCATAAAGCCGCGGCAAGCAATAAATCAGCTCCCCTACCGTGCGCAAATTCACATTACGCAGATTTTCGGCGGTTTTGGGGCCAATTCCCTTGATACTCTCCACGGAAGCAGACATGTCCATGGGAATATTATAGCATGAGAGAAGCTTACTAGTAGCCATTCGACAATAAGGATTACTATCCAGCAATCTTCGTTAACGACATCCGGTGGAGCTCTCTGGACCGAATCCCCTGCGGGGCCGTGGTCCAGACCCGCTCCAGCCAGGAAATGATGTCTTATAACAAAGATTGCTGGATATTTATGAATTCATGACTGAAGGGTGGCTTTTGCCACTATTCTGCGCACGCCACTCTGCTACTTTGCCATGATGCCCCGAAAGCAGCACTTCTGGCACTTTCATCCCCCGAAATTCTGCCGGCTTCGTATATTGCGGAAATTCTAGATTATCTCCGTCCGAGAAGCTTTCAATCTCCGCCGAAGTCGCTCCGCCCAGAACCCCTGGCAATAGCCTAGTAATCGAATCGATCATGATTAACGCTGGTAATTCCCCGCCGGTTAAGACGTAATTGCCGAGCGAAATTTTGTAGTCCACGATACTCAAAATCCGCTCGTCATAGCCCTCATAGTGCGGACAAAAGATGATATAATGCCGAAAATCGGGATTTGCCGACGTTGCAGTAGTGGTTTCTGGCTCGATTTGACCATCTCTACCGGTATGATCCGAGCGATCCGCATAATCAGTCTCGTTTTCCGCTCCAAATTCGCCTTCTGACGCGTTTTTTGCCATAAGCGCTGTGTTACCGCACTTTTGCATAATCGACGCTTCTAGGGCTTCTACGCGCATCTCAGGGGCATTTTCTACGGCGACACCGGCAAATTTCCGCGCTAACGCTTGGTTCCAGATTTCTCCAACAGGGGTGGGGATAATTACTTTGGCCTGGGGGCTCTGTGTCTTGACACTTTCGATCGCCGCAAAGGCCGGCTCGCAGCGCAAAAGCATACCATCGCCACCCCCGTAAGGCGTATCGTCGACCGATTTGTGCGGCCCCAGCCCAAAATCCCGCAGATTAACGTACTCAATCGCAATAATTCCCCGTTCCTGTGCCTTATAGAGCATCGAGCTGTTCAAATACGGCTGCAAAGCTTCCGGAAACAAAGTAATTAGTGTAAATTTGATTTTTGGCATAATTTCGTCTCGAATATTTTAATCTCTGCCGACAACTTTATTCTTGCAATTTGTCGCACAGATGTTAATTTTTATTATAACATACAATATCTCAAAAAGAAAATGCCGCCCCAGTCAAAGGGGCGGTCGGGAGAAATGATAGTCGATTACGGTTTAAAACTACCGTCTTCATCCTGCGCGGATGGCTCTGATGGTTCCTGTTGGTCTTCGATAATGTAGCACTGTCCGCAAGACAGAATAGTAAAAATCAACGCTCCAGCATATACCAGAATAAGCGGGCCGAAATCTATCAGGATTGACAAAACCGGAACTCGCCCACCACAATTGGTCTCGATCATAGATAACCAAAGACCCGTCATAGCCGGCCAGACCGCCAACCATTTCTTGGGGTATTCATTGGCCTCGTATATGATGGCCGCCCGGTCCAGCCAGTTTTCAAACTTCACCTCGCTGAACACGACAATCACTATCAGGAGTACTCCAAGCAAGGGATACTGCCGTATGCGCACAATCCTGGCGAATGTCAGCATCTCGCCGATAAAGAGTGTCCAGGTAAAACTCAAAAACCGCTCTTCCGGATTTTTGCGAATATCTGCCACCTTTGACCGTAAAGATTTTTCGATGCGTTTGCGTTCGCTTTCCACTTTTCTTCACTCTCCTTAATGTTCTAGCCGAAGCCATATTATACTCTCATTATACCACGCCATAACGATTCTGTCAATATCGAAGCGGGGCTGGGGTGTTTATAGACCTTGCTGGTTAGAGCCTTGCCGAATTTTATCCCAAGACCTTGTACTGAGAAACTGAGCTGAGAGCCTTGTATCGAGAG
>CAZUNS010000018.1:0-9863 GCA_964621655.1 uncultured Candidatus Saccharibacteria bacterium
ATGTTAATAAGTATAATGAAGATTATATGTCCAAACTAGAAAAAGACCTTATTAAATTAGGCATGAAACTTCAGCGCGATTTAATCAAAAAGAAAGCCAAGAATATATTAAATGAAAAATGATCGATATCCGATTATAGGCTTACGAAGTAAAAACGAAATAGCGAAGCGCATAAGTCGAAAAGATTTTCCCCAGCAAGATGCGCTTAGATTATTGAATGATTGCTCAGTAAACTTTAACGAATACTGGACGGATCATCCAGATATGTCCGACCTGAGCAAGGGCAAGTGGGTCAGAGATGCATCGCGTTACCCCCTTGGGAGGTTACACAAGATAATCAACCGTCGGGTTTTGGCGCCATATGATTGCCGGTTACCTCAAATTATTCATGGTGGTATTTGTAATAAGGACATTAAGAGTGCAGCAAAAGCCTTACTTGGCGTGCAGAGAAAACGAACATTACTGAAGATTGATATGCGACGCTTCTATGAACATATTTCGGATGTCACCGTTTTTAAAACTTTGATTAAAATGGGATGCGGCGAGCGAGCAGCTAAAATACTAACGAATTTATGTTGTGTTTACGAAGGATCGAAAAACGATCCAAGTTCAAATCGAACACTGGCGCGAGGCTTCGCGACATCCAGTAGGTTAGCCATTTGGTGCAATCTAGATCTGTTTTATAAAATTTTCTGGCTAGTTGAGAATCGCCTAAAAGGTCACGATCCGCGAATTGTAATTTATGTTGATGACATTTGCATTACTGCAAGTAGAGTCACGCCACTACAGATAG
This sequence comes from uncultured Candidatus Saccharibacteria bacterium, assembly GCA_964621655.1. Classification (GTDB taxonomy): domain Bacteria; phylum Patescibacteriota; class Saccharimonadia; order Saccharimonadales; family Saccharimonadaceae; genus Nanosyncoccus. The sequence continues at coordinate 794 of CAZUNS010000018.1, forward strand.
CCAAGCTTTATTTCGAGATAGAGCATTTGATTGCAGAATGGTCTAATAATCAGCTGGAAATTAACACCGATAAGACAAAAATAATAACCTACGAGAACCGTGGTTACGGTTTAGAAGGTAATATTCTTAAGGATAGTGCTGGCAATGAACTCTTTGTCCCCTATGAGACGCTTGGTATCGCACTCAAAAGAAACAGCCTTGATGTTAGTCAGAGCACGAGGAGCAAAGCTGATAGACTGAAGAATAAAGAATATCTTAGCGCCGCTCAAAAAAGAACAAGAAGAGGAATGAGTCACTTTAGGGGATATTTGCGATCACCTTAGAGCTAAAACCTTACGTCGAAACATACTCCATACTAGAACCTATAAAGTGGCTAACGTGACCTTTAATTTTGTTTAAGCAGTTTCGAGCATAACGTCAAGCAAATCATCCACTTGAACGCAAGTGGAGTTTAACAAGTTTTACACAAGGCTAGTCTATTAAACAGCAATTTGACGCAACACGGTGAATTATATTAAAACATAAATATTTTTCTTATTATTCTGCACGAGTTAAAATTATAATAAGAATTTCAACTAAACAGAAAGGTAATACTTCATGAAGTTACAAGAAGCTTGCGAAAAACTAAACAAGCTGGCAGGAATTAAATTCAGAGATTTATTCTCTGCTGACGATATGAAAGAGATTATAGTTAATAAAGGGAAAACTGGCCAGTTACTAGAGCTATCTTTGGGGATGCATCTATCGAGTTCAGATCTAGATTTTGAAGATGGTGAGCTTAAAACTAACAAATGTGACTCAAATGGCAATCCGAGAGAAACGGTGTTTATTACGCAAATTAGTACAATGATTGACGAACTTCTATCGCAAAAAGAATTTGAAAATACTAAGCTCTATAAGAAGATTAGCAATATCTTGTATGCGCCAGTGTGTAAAGACGGAGCACCAGGCGATTGGATGTTTTTGCCGAGCATTCATGTAGATTTGTCCGATCCGAGTTTTGCGGAGTTGAAAAACATCTGGAGAAGTGATTATTATTTAATTTGCAAACAACTGAAGGAGCACATAGAACAGAGCCCCGACGGTTTTATTCATACGTCTAACGGTGAACTCATTCAGGTGCGTAGTAAAGACGCAAAAGACAAGAGCGGTAAGTATCATCCGATTTATTCTGAAATCTATGGGCGCTATATCTCTAACAAGAACCACGCTTTTTATTTCAAAAAAGAGTTCGCCAAATACATTCGAAAAGTTGCTGGGCTAGAGCAATTTTAGATCTAGCATTATTCTAGATTTGGAATATAATTATATACAGAAACGAAGCGAGGTAAAATGAATTATATTTCAGCAAAAGAAACAGCAGAGAAATGGGACATCTCTCAAAGAAGAGTAGTCACTTTGTGTTCAGAAGGCCGCATTATTGGTGCAATGTTTGTTGGCAATGCTTGGATAATCCCCCATGATGCGACCAAGCCACTAGACGCGAGAAGTAAGGCGGTGTCTTTAAGGCCAGACGATGCCAAACCCTTTCTAAAATGGGTAGGTGGTAAAGGCCAACTACTTAAGGAAATTGAGCAGTATTATCCATTTGCGAAAGATGCAAAAATCATAAAATACGCTGAGCCGTTTGTAGGTGGCGGGGCAGTCCTTTTTGACATTCTTAATAAGTTTAATCTTCAAGAAGTTTATATTAGTGACATCAACGCCGAGCTAATAAATGCCTATGCCATTATCCGTGACGAATTAGAAGCCTTACTCGACATTCTGAGGCGATTTGAGGGCGATTACCTCGCATTAGATGATAGCAGTCGCAAAGAAGCCTATTTGGCCAAACGAGCGCGTTTTAACGAGCTAAAAAGCAAAAAAGAATTAGGAGCAGAACTTGCTGCTCTCATGATCTTCTTGAATAAAACTTGTTTTAATGGGCTGTATCGCGTGAATCGTAAAGGCGAATATAATGTGCCTATGGGTGCTTACAAAAATCCGCTAATCTGTAACGCAGAGAACCTAAAAGCCGTGGCTAAAAAACTCCAAGACGTAAAAATAGTCTGCGGTGACTACAAGAAATCTAATGACTTTATTGATGATAAAACTTTCGTGTATTTTGATCCTCCGTATAGACCACTGACTCCAACCGCAAACTTCACATCGTACACAGAAGGGATGTTTAGCGACAAGAATCAGCTAGAACTCGCAAGCTTCGTTCAAGAACTCGACAAAAAGGGCGCGAAGATAGTTGCAAGCAATTCCGATCCAAAAAATGCCAACAAAGATGATAATTTCTTTGATGATGCTTACGCAGGGCAAAATATCAAACGCGTCTCAGCTACGCGGATGGTTAATAGCAATAGCAATGGGCGTGGACGGATAAGCGAATTATTAATATCAAATTTCCAAATCGGGGGCGAGTGAATAGCTATGCCTAGTAGAGCCATTAAGAAATGGGAGCCAGATGGTTTCGAGCTTGAAATGACAAGTGTTTGGAGTTTCCCGAATCGTGGCAACTGGGCTACTCATGACGCAAAATGGCGTGGAAATTGGTCCCCATATATTCCGCGTAACATTATTCTTCGCTATTCCAATGAGGGCGATATGGTGCTGGACCAATTTGCTGGTGGCGGAACGACGTTAGTCGAGGCGAAGTTGCTAAATAGAAACATTCTGGGCTTAGATGTAAATGACGATGCCCTAAAGCGTTGCCGTGAAAAAGTGAAGTTTGAACATGAAGGAGCTAACGGAAAAGTTTATATCCGCAAAGGCGATGCGCGGGCACTGAAAGGTATACCAGATGAAAGCATTGATTTAGTATGTACGCATCCACCTTATGCAAATATTATCCATTATAGCGAAGGCCAAGACATACCAGCAGACCTTTCAAATTTTAAAGTAGATGAGTTCTTAGAACAAATGAAAGCCGTTGCGAGCGAGAGCTATCGCGTATTAAAGAAGGGTAAGTTCTGCGCAATTCTTATAGGTGATACGCGTCAAAAAGGTCATGTTATCCCCCTCAGTTTCAAAACGATGCAGGTTTTCGAGGATGCCGGCTTTAAACTCAAAGAAATCATCATGAAAGAGCAGCACAACTGCCGAGCAACCGGATACTGGAAAACGAATAGCGTGAAGTATAACTTCCTATTGTTGGCACATGAATACTTGTTTGTGTTTAAGAAGGGTGACTATTAATGCTAATAGATTTTCATTGTCATACAAAAGCTACGAAAACTGGCGAGAGATCGTCAAGGAATATCCCTAGTATTGAATTCTTTTGCGATCAGATAAAAAATGCTGGCGTGAAGATGGTTGCCATAACGAATCATAATGTATTTGATTATGAACAGTTTCGTGAAATGCAAAAAGTCGCAGGCAATAGTTTCGTGGTTCTACCGGGCATAGAAATAGATATTATCGGGATATCTGGGGAACAGGGTCACGTAGTGTTCTTTTATGATGATAATGAAGTGGAAAGATTCAATAAAAAGATAGGCGAGCTGTTAGGCGGCAGGGATGCCGACTCTTTTGCTATAGGTATTGACGAATTCGTATCTTTTGCAAACGAACTAAGTAGCGGAATTATCATGGCACATTATCACAAAAGCGATGCCCTAGATTACAAATCACTAAATAAGATTAAAGATGGCTTGAAAAATAATTTTAGGTTCTTCTTTGAGCCAAGTAATTATCGAACACTTGGGATAATGGTCAACAATAACTTTCGAGTCCTTATGGGGTCCGATGTGCAAGATTGGTCAGAATATTCGCAGCAACAGTTTGCTAGCCTGAAGTTAGATATTGACTCGTATAATATGTTATTCCGTTTTATAAAGAAAGACGATGAAGTTGTCGAGAGCGTACTTAGTAAACTAAAATTCGAAGAAATACCCATTTCATATAGCAAAGATAAGAAGACAAAGGTGCGTTTTTATCAAAATGTGAATATTATTTTCGGAGAAAAAGGATCGGGAAAGACTCAAGCGCTGAACGAAGTTAGACAATACTTTGAAAAGCTAGATAATAGCATATCATATTATTCTCCGCAAAGTGCAAGTAGGCATATGGACGATAAGCTTTCTATTTCGCAGAGCGAAAGAAGGGGTAGTTCATATGGTATAGACACACGAGAAGACGAGATTGAGTTTTTAAATAGCTGGGAAGCAACTAAAATTACAAAGTTTGATGATTATATAGAACACGTTAAAACGGCATCGCTAAATGCCAATAAAGTAAAGATGCGAGTGCTAAGCGTCACAGATGAGAACTTCAGTGCTAACAGTAGTGTGCTTAAAGAAACAAAAAGCCACCTGGGGATGATCGGAAACTTGAAGACAATCATACGTAAAATATCACCAGACGTCTATTTAGACAAGACAGAGCTAAGTGCGTTCAATAACGCCGTTGAAATATTGCATAAAAAAGTACTCCAAAAGCATAAAAAGGATTTCTCTGAAGTATTCGGTATGACTCTGGCTAAACATTTTGTAAATTCTATGAAAGATATAGCCGATAAAAATACAGACTCCAAATCATTGCCAGGAACTACGGGATTTACCAGTTATGCTAAAATATTATTCAAAACTAAAGTTGCCGCTGAAAATATTCTAAATGTAGAAGATATATCCATAGTAGAGACGCCAGAGTTCGTTGGGAATCTAGATAATGGCAAAAAATTATACAGACAGAAAAAAGTCCAGGGTCTGTCAAGTGACAGTAAGGCAGCAGACGGGTTTGAACAAATTACCTATTTACGACAAATCCGAAACGCGTTGATTAGTATCAAAAAACGGATTTTTGATGAAGAGCTAGAGAACTGTATAGTTAAATACAAGGATTCAGTCTCTGATTTGGGTAATTTCAGCATAGATTCTATGCTCGGCGTTTCTAAATGTTTTACACTTGAAGATGGAGAAAAGTATACCCCGTCCACCGGAGAAGAAACTATGATAATACTTGATGAAACGCTCCGCAAGGAAAGTGATATTTATATACTTGATGAGCCAGAGAAAAGCCTTGGAAATAGCTATATAAACGATACTATAGTAAGCAGAATTAATGATCTGGCAAAACGCAAAAAGACATTAGTTATAGTCACACATAATGCGAATATAGCTATTAGAACATTACCTTATCAGACAATACTTAAATATTATGATGGCGACTATAGGACCTACGTAGGCAATTTGTATAGCGGAGCTCTTACAAATTTAAGCGACGGCTCAAAGAAGGGATGGCGAGAAGAGAGTATACGGATTTTAGAAGGCGGGAGAGAAGCTTTTAACGAAAGAGGAGATATTTATGACGAGTAAAGTAATTAAAGTGAAGTTAACGCGGGCACGAGAAAAGATTGCACTAGAGTTCGGTTTTGATGACGGTGAGATAGCTATTGTTTTGGAGTCGAATGACACAAATAGCATTAAGGCAGTATTCAGGAGACTCGCAAGAGAACTATGCGAGAATAACATCCAGCTCGATTATTCTGTTGATGAGAATACGATAGACAAGAACAAGGACGGTCTATTTGTAGATGCATCTGAAGAATATGTGAAGCGTCTTATGTCAGAAGTAGAAGCCATAAAAGAAGACGAGAATTTAAAAATTATTCGTAACAATGATGAGTCATCAATAGTTAAATGAATATTGCGCACGTATATACCGATACTGCCAATATATTTCAAGCGGCCTATATTATTTGTATTTAGTTCAAATCTCCGTGCCAGCTCGTTTCATATTTTTGGGGATGCTCTCTCTTAGAGTTCATAAAATATATAGTCACACATTGGCTGACAAAATATCTAACGGATCTGGTAGCTGCCTCTTCTCATTTTTTGCTGTCATAGCTTAACTCCTTAGAAAATACTTTATGTATTTAACCTTACTTCACGGTTTTTACAACTTCTGCCCATTCCATGCTATAATGTAACTAGCTTCGAGTTTATAGATGCTCTTGAAGCCCAGAAACGCGGCAGAACCAATTTTGATCTGACCGCCATTTTTTATACGCAACAAGGTGGATGACTGCCATTATTGGGCACCTGCCCAGATTTGGAGCATGTCAAATGTACCCCGAAGGCAACTCAAGAGCATCGACGGGCTTAATTGATCTTATCAGCCTATCATCAAAAATTAAAACTTCGCCAGAACTCCTAGCCAAGAACGAATGGAAATTTATTGGCAAAAACGGCGAAATTGGCTTCTACTACTAAAACCGCATAAAAGCGAGAAAATATCCAGTTCAACCATAGATTACGCCGTTAAAAACGAAAAACACTCAGTCTAGCCACCATTTACGCCACTAAAAGCGCCAAATCGCGGCACTATAGGCCTTATTTCCGACTCTGTTGCACCCTTTCCAAAGTATTATAGTATAATGTGTTTAATAAAAATCAAGCCCCACGAGAGCTACTCACGAAAGTCGCCCACGAGAATCACAGAGAACTCCCCATGAGAGCCGCTCGCAAGAGCTTACACGCGAGCCACCCGCGGGGTTAATTACGAGAGAACATGAACCCAACTATGAACCCAAACAACCCACCTAGCGACGAACCGATCTTATGCTATGTACTCTATGCGCGCAAATCTTCGGAAGACGTCGGCGCGCAAGCGAAATCCCTGCCCGACCAGATCCAAGCCTGCGTCGAATATGCCGAGAATAACGACCTCAAAGTCATTGAGATCCTCAAAGAACCCCATTCGGCCAAGATTTCTGGCCGTCGACCGATATTCTAGCAAATGCTCAAAGATATCGAGGCTGGCAAATATGACGGAATTCTGACCTGGCACCCCGACCGCTTGGCAGCAACTCGCTCGAAGCGGGAATGATCGTCGATATGGTCGATAACGGCATTATTAAAGACCTCAAATTTCCAACTCTCGCCTTTACCAACGATTCCAGCAGCAAATTATTACTCAACATCATGTTCGCCATGTCCAAGCAATATTCTGAGCGCCTCAGCGCAAGCGTCCAGCGCGGCGTCAATTCCGACATCACCCAAGGTAAATCTGGCAGCACGCCCAAATGGGGCTATAATCGTAGCGAAGTTACGGGTTTGTACGAGCCTGACGGCAATTTCGACTATATCAAGCACGGTTTCGAGATGTATCTCGACGGTCACAGCCAAGCCGACATCATGGCTTACTGGCGCCAACACGACGTCCATCGCATGACGAAACTTACCCGCAAGAACAAAAACGTTCGCAAAATCACCACCTACAACAGCGCCATGGTCGTCGCTAACATCCTAAGTGATCCGTTCTACTATGGTGTGCTCGTCCAAGGCGGCCAATCCGTAGATCTGCGCAAAATCACCCCAAACTTCGTGCCAATGCTCACCGAGGAGCAGTTTGGCGCCGTCCAAGCCATCCGTAAGAGCCTCAAAAAGACCGTCAGCGCCTCGGTTAAAGCCGAAGACGACAAAGTCTTCATCCCGTTCCGCCAACTCGTCAAATGCGGCGTTTGTGGCGGTTTTATGCATATCCAGCGCTCCGTTTCGGGTAACAAAAGGATAAATTCCTTTACTTCCGCTGCGGCAACAAGGATTGCCTACGCGGCAAGAAAAACGTCCGCGTACGCATCGTTCTCGAACAGATCTACGAAGCGGTCGACGCACTCAAGTTCAATAAGCGTAGCCTAGCAGCCACTGAAGCCGAACTCACCGAATATATCGACCATCGTCACGACGCTCTCGTCGCCGAGAAACTCAGCATTAGCGCTTCAATTAAGGCTAAACAACGCGATCAAGAAAACTCGCCGAATCTTACCTCAATCTCGGCAAAGACGCGCCAGAAGAAGCCACCAAGCTCATCAAGAAATAAATGGACCAATGCCGTCAAGCCATCGCTGATTTGCAGATCGAACGCGACCGTTTGGCCGAAAAAATCTTCAATCCTGACCAATTCAGGAAGTACTAACTGACCTTACAAACAACCTCTCTTCCCTGGGTTTTAAGATAAGAAGCGGCGATTCTTGGCAAAAAAGACCAATTAGCCCGAAAACTACTTACAAACATCGAATTAGACAACCAAAATCACCTCACTTACAGATATAAATCACCAATTTCTGACATCCTAACCACCAAAAAAGATGACCAAGTCATCTCAGGTGCAGTTCACTCGGCTATAACAGCTTTTCTTAAGAAAGATACTTTTTATAAGCGGGCTCCAGAAGGTTTTCAGATTACTCATTGACACCGTGTCAGCAACGCTGTATAATCAGAATTGACATAGTGTCAGAAAGGACAGTTCGATGAGCGAAACGACGGACGAAGCTACAAGCAGGAAAGCAGAAATTATCAACGCTTGTGCGAAGTTATACGAAACAAAAAGCTTCAAAGAAATTAACATCAAAAATATCGGTGAAGCCACTACATTCTCCCGCACCTCGATTTACAATTATTTTGAAACCAAAGAAGAAATCTTCCTCGAACTCTTTAAGCGAGAGTTCCGCCTCTGGAATGAAGATTTAGAAAATATATTAGGGTGCGATAAGCTTTCAAAAACGGAGCTAGCCGACAAAATAGCCAAATCGGTATCGGAAAGAAAGAACTTACTGAAACTTTTGTCTATGAACATTCGTGATATCGAAGAAAATAGCAGTATTGAGAGCCTCACCAAGTATAAGGTTTTATTCGGTAGGGCGTTGTCGAATATGCGAGCGATCATCAGTAAGTTTACCGATTTTGACGAAACCGCAAAAGACCATTTTATCTACACTTTCTTCCCATTTATGTATGGCATTTATCCTTATGCAAACGTGACAGAAAAACAAAAAGCAGCCATGAATGGGGCAAAAGTTGATTTTAAATACATGACAATTTATCAGATTACTTACAATGCAACCTTAAGCATGTTGGGCAGACCAACAAGGAGAAAGAAATGAAATATGTTCAATTAAATAACGGAGTAACGATGCCGATTATCGGCTATGGCACTTATCTGACATCGAGAAGCCAAACGAAAGATTTAGCGCTAAAAGCCCTAGAAATCGGCTATCGTCATATCGACACGGCGCAAAATTACGGCAATGAGCATGAAGTCGGGCTGGCTGTCAAGGAGAGTGGGCTGCCACGAGCGGAAATCT
>CAZUNS010000019.1:0-2820 GCA_964621655.1 uncultured Candidatus Saccharibacteria bacterium
AGAACATATTACATTCTATTCCGGTCCTAAGCATCTTTGTTCTCCTGGGTATTATTACATACTCTACAATAGGAATTGGTTTTGGTAATAGTATTGGTGGTTTAATTAGTCTTGGTCTTAGTAATGTTGATGGAAATGCCTATGCAGAAACACTCAATAATAATACATCACTAATTATAGATAATGGTACAGCCATAAGTAGTACTACTACAGTACGTAATGGTGTAGCTTATTCATCTCATACAGTACAAGTAAAGGCAGATAATATTACGGGATATATATTAAGTATTACTGGGCCAGCAAGTTTAAGTAATGGTAGCACTACAATTGGTGGTGCTGGTGGTAAGACTGGTACTCAATTAGCTTCTGCTGATACTGGTTGGGGATATGGCTGGAATACTACAAGTACTACTAATGCTAATATGACTTATAATAGTTTTACTGGTAGTGTGCAGACTTTATCCGGTGATAGTGTATCTAACAACTCGGTGAACTTTACTCGTAAACTAGTCTTTGCAGCTAAGTTTGATCAGAATGCAGCAGAAGGACACTATCGGGCGAATGTAACCCTTAATCTCACCGCAACTCCACGTACCATTGTAAACTACTCAGTAAACTACAACATGAATGGTGGCTCGGGTGGTCCAAGTAATACAAGTGGCACCGCGAACGGAACTAGCTATACCTATACTATTCCTACGACCAAACCAACTAAGACTGGATATAAGCTGGAAGGTTATAGTGATAATAATAGCACAGTAGCTAAATATCAACCAGGCAATACAATAACTTTAAACTCAACTACTTCTAGTGTTACTCTCTATGCCATCTGGAAATTAACAGAATTCCCAAGTTCTCTTACTACCATGCAGGGTATGACACCAGAAATCTGTGATAGTGTAGCTACTGGTGTATCTAAAGCTCTTACTGATTCTGGACGTGGTAATACAAGTTATACCGTACGTAAACTAGCTGATGGTAACTGCTGGATGGTAGACAACCTTAAATTAAATCTCAATTCTTATAGTCTTACTTCAACTAACTCTGACGTTACTACCACTAAAAGTACTGGCTGGGCCACTAACGTTACTACCGCTAGTAACTGGTCGGAAACAAATACTGATAACAAAGCTCAGTTTAATATGAATGGTTTTGGTAGTGCTAGTTACAATTCTTCCTATGGCTATTACTATTCTTGGTACGCCGCTACGGCTGGTACTGGTACTTACTCTATGTCTTCTGACGATGCACCATCTAGTATATGTCCTAAAGGTTGGAAACTTCCAAAAGGTGGTTCTGGTGGAGACTTTAAGGTTCTATATAATAAAAATACTTCTGCTGCAGCTTGGGCAACTGAGAACAGCCTTAATGGCAGATGGTTAGGTGCTGCATCGGCGGATGCTGGTGGTGCTTTCTTCCCAGCCGCCGGGCGCGTCTACCCCCTTGGGCTCAGCAATGGTGGTACCTTCGGGTACTATTTGTCACGTACGGCTAACGGTAGCAGCAACGCTTCCTACCTGGGCTTCGATAGCAGCGGTGTCAACCCGGTGAACAGCTTCAGTAAGCACAGCGGCTACTCCGTGCGATGCGTTGCCTATTCCGACCCCGCACTCTACAAATAAGCTGCCGTATCTGGACTAGGTGGACTGAACAAACTCCTTATTCACAAAACCACCACCAACAAAAATCACTAAAACCAAACCCCTTACACAATTCAAAACACAACCCCAAGCTTCATGCTATAATATATACTATGCAGATTCGCGAAAATATCCCCATTTCTGAGCTAACCACCATGCGCCTAGGCGGCGCGGCGCGCTATGTAATTACTGCTAATACCCCCGAGCAAATTCGCGAAGCCTATCTCTTTGCAAAGAAACGCAATCTCCCAGTCTGGGTGATGGGCGGCGGCGCCAATACTATCGGCCACGACGAAGGCTTCCCTGGTGTTATCATCTTGAACCGTATCCAAGGCATCACAGTACTACACGACAATCAAGTTATCCCAATTTCCGAGTTCCAAGCCAACCTTCACAAAACACCAACTCCCAACAATCAAACCCACACCCCAGACAATCTCCCCGCCAAACTTACCCTTACCGGCGGCAGTGGCGAAATTTGGGACGATTTCGTCCGCACCGCCTGCGAGCTAGGTTACTCCGGCATCGAAGCCATGAGCTTAATCCCCGGCACGCTTGGCGCCGCTCCCGTCCAAAACATCGGTGCTTACGGCCAAGACATTGCCCAGACTCTGCTTTCCGTCGCCGCGTACGACACCCACGCCGACACTTTCCTTACCCTGTCTAAGCCCGATCTAAATCTCGCCTACCGCCATACCCGCTTCAACCACGGTGTCGATGCCGGCCGTTTCATTATTACCGCCGTCACACTAAATCTACGCCAAACTCAGCTCACGCCGCCTTTTTACACTTCCCTACAACGCTACATCGACGAGCACCACATCACCGATTTCTCTCCCCTAAGCATTCGCCAGATGGTCTGCGAAATCCGTCGCCGCAAACTTCCCGACCCCGCCGAGATCGCTAGCGCCGGCAGCTTCTTTAAAAATATTTATCTCAATTCCACCGAAGCCACCCAAGCCGAAGCCAAGCAAATCCCCGTCTGGCGCAATCCCGACGGTACCGGCAAAATCAACGCCGGCTGGCTCATCGAAGAATGTGGTCTCAAGGGCAAAGAGCTCTACGGCTTCCGTATCAGCGAGCAGGCCGCCCTAGTACTCATTAATGATAGTGCCAAGACTTACGCCCAGCTCGCCCGTGCCCGCTCCGAAATCATCGATACCGTAAAAGCCAAATTCGG
>CAZUNS010000019.1:2920-9723 GCA_964621655.1 uncultured Candidatus Saccharibacteria bacterium
CCCAGCTCGCCCGTGCCCGCTCCGAAATCATCGATACCGTAAAAGCCAAATTCGGCTACACGCTCGAGCAAGAGCCAGTAGAAATTCCTGTTTCCGAGTCCGCCCCGCAAAAGCCTACGTCTAAATCTAATTCACAGGAGATCTCAGCATGAAAGAACTAAATGGCCGCGAGCTATCAGGTTACATGAAGGCAAATCAAGCTCACACCGTCAAAGCTCTCCGCTCGCGCAAAATCCACCCCAAGCTCATCATCATTCGCGACAATGATCACCCCGTCATTCGCAAATACGTCCAGCTCAAGCGCCGCTATGGCGAAGATATCGGCGTAGCCGTCGAAGATTGGCTCTGCGACAATATCTCAAAGACCCGCGAGCACACCAGTCCGGCCACTGATCTCAACGTCACTAACTCCGGCTCAAATGTGCGTAATTTAAATATCGCCGATGCCATTCAGCGCGCCAATGCCAGCTCAGACACTCATGGCATTATCGTTCAGCTACCACTCAAAGACCGTCGTGATACCGACACTTTAATCAATCAGCTCGCCCCCACAAAAGATGTTGACGGTCTCGGCACCAATGCCGAATTCGATTCCGCTACCGCTACCGCCATCAACTGGCTCCTGGCTGGCTACGATATTGATTTGGAGCATGCCCGGATTGCCTTAGTCGGTCGAGGCAAACTAGTCGGCGGCCCACTCGAAAAAATGTGGCGCAGTTCCGGCTACGACGTCACCACTTTTGGCCATACCAGCGATTTATCTGAGTTAAAAAATTACGATATTATCGTCAGCGCCACCGGCGTGCCACATCTCATCACATCCGCCATGGTCAAGCCTGGCGCTGTCGTGGTCGATGCCGGTACCGCCAGCGAAGGCGGAGTCTTAGTCGGCGACGTCAGCGAAGAAGTCCGTGCCCGCACAGATCTCGCCGCTATTACACCTAAGGTTGGCGGAGTCGGCCCACTCACCGTAACTGCCCTGTTCGAGCATGTGCTTAATGCCGCCGGACGTTCATAGACCCCCTATTCAACTAAATACGGGCACCACATCCCAATAAAAAGCACCCATAATAAAACTCCAGCTTCAGAGACAAAATACATCTTGACAAAACCACCAATCTGTGCTACAATGGAATTATAAGTGTATAAAAACCAACATTAAACAAGGAAAAATATCATCTATGTGCACAGCAGCTACCTATGCCACCAAAAACCATTATTTCGGACGCAATCTCGACTACGAATTCTCGTATGGCGAAGAAATCGTCGTCACTCCGCGCAACTTCCCCTTTACTTTCCGCGAAGCCGGCGCGCTTAATTCTCATTACGCCATCATCGGCGTAGCTTACGTCGCCGACGGCACGCCGCTCTTTTACGACGCAGTCAACGAAAAAGGTCTTGGCATGGCTGGTCTCAATTTTGTCGGCAATGCTGTTTACTTTGACCACGTCGACGGCAAGGACAATATCGCTCAATTTGAGTTCGTGCCTTGGATTCTCGCCCAATGTGCCAGTGTCGCCGAAGCTCGTACCTTGCTCGCCAAGCTAAATCTCCGCAACATCTCCTTCAGCGATCAACTACCTGCTTCCGAATTACACTGGATGCTAGATGATGGTAAGGAATGTATCGTAGTTGAGTCAGTCAAAGACGGTCTCAAAGTTTACGACAACCCTGTCGGCGTTCTTACCAACAACCCACCATTCGACATGCAGCTTTTTCAACTCAATAATTATCAGCATCTCTCTGCCAAAGCACCGGTAGACAACTTTGCGCCAAGCGTAAAATTCCAGCAATACAGCCGTGGTATGGGCGCAATCGGTTTGCCAGGCGATCTCTCTTCCGAATCACGTTTCGCCAAAGCCGCCTTTACCAAACTTAATTCTCTTTCCACCGACGACGACACCGCCAGTATCAGCCAATTCTTCCATATTCTTCATTCGGTCGATCAGCAACGTGGCTGTGCCGATCTTGGTGACAACAAATACGAAATCACAATCTATTCCGACTGTTACAATCTCGAACAGCAAGTGATTTACTACACCAGCTACGACAATCACCAAATTTCCGCCATCGACATGCACAAAGTCGACCTTGATGGCAACGAACTAAGCCGCTTCTCGATGGTGCTCACCGAACAAATTAATCACCAAAATTAGTCTTACTCCCATGGTAGGTATATCATATATGGTATACCTACCATCATTTTTCACCCATTTACCCCCATAAATCTCCACTAAATTCAAACATTAATCTCATATATGATATAATATGAAACGTCTACTCCGCATTAGTCTCGACCAAGTCATGATGTCACTCATGCCAATTCTGGCATGGTTCTGCCTAAGTTTGCTCGTAGACAAAGATTTGATTAATGTTTTTACTATCACCTATCCTTTACAATGTATTTACGGCATTATTCGTTCCCCACTCGCAGTTGGCGCCAACATTAGCCAAAAGCGCGACAAGAACCCAAACTCCGTCATGACCGGCCTAGTACTAGGTATCTTCCTGACTTTACTGATTTACGGCTTTACTTTTGTCAATGTTGATTCTTACATCAGTTTTATGAACATGGATGCAAGTATCTACCATATCTTCGTCGCTTATTCTATTATCAATCTTGCATTGCAAACGATTTTTTCCTTCATACTCGAGAAACTCTATTACGAAGACCAGAATTCCCGTGCCAATCGCTATTCCATTACCTTTAATGTGCTTAACTTCGCTATCCTAATTGGCATGGCCATCGTCTCCAAAAATCAGCTCGTCATCGTCGCCGTGACATCGGTAGTTATGACTTTGTATACTGTCTATGTCGTGGCAAAAAACTGCGATAAGTTCCGCCCGCAAATCAATCTAGCTAAATGCATTAAGTACGATTCGCCTGCCCTAGCAAGCTATGTTTTATCGTTTTTTACTTTTCTCTTCGGACTCAGCAACGCTATGGAGTTTGGCCCAGAATTCGGCTTGGCGATTACTTTCGTATCGCTCGTTACCGATACGCAATGGGACGTACTCGATGCCGTCAGTACGCTAGCCAAAGTTGATCTTAGCCAGAAAAAATTTAATTACAAAAAATCCCTGCGCAATGCCTATACTTTATTAGGATTATTATTTGGGACGATTGCGATCATGTTCGTCGGTTTGTATCATTTCTATGATTTAAATCTTGGCCTAGTATTGATGTTCCTAGGTTTTGAGATATTTGACTTCTTAATTAGCCCAGCCTACTATTTACGCACCGCCTTCTTGCAACTCAACTGGTCTGCCGCCAAAATCACTGGCAACCGTATCGTTGCGCGCTTTGGGCGGCTCAGTTTATCTTTCCTACCTACACCGTTTTGTAATGGTTTCGGCCAAATCTTTTCCACCACTTATCAGCTCATCACCACGAAATACTTTTTCAATAAGCATTTCATTATCAAGAAAGACGGCCGCATCAGCAAACGCCGCACTCCCCGCAAAGTCAAAGCTGGCTATGCGTACAACGATATCATAATCGACCAAAAATAAACTAATCAACCAGACATAGAGCCATAGACAAAATTGTTTAACTTAGTAGTTTCTTCGAGTGAAGCGCATCTCTAAAACATTTCGAGATTAAAAATAGCTCAGTTTGCATTCTATCAAACGAAGCGCGTCTCTAGACGAACGAGTAAAACCGCCAAGATGGCGGTTTCTAACAAGACGCGAAGCTATAGATAGAATTGTTTAGCTTGGTAGTTTCTTCGAGTGAAGCGCGTCTCTAAAAAACATTTCGAAATTAAAAATAGCTCAGTTTGCATTCTATCAAACGAAGCGCGTCTCCAGACGAGCGAGTGAAGATAGAACTTGCAAAATGAGCATTTTTAACTCGAAATGGAGCCGTTGACTGGGCTTGAACCAGCGACCTGCTCGTTACGAATGAGCTGCTCTACCAACTGAGCTACAACGGCATATAGCCATTATATCACATTCTTGTTCCCTAAGTTAAAAATAATCCCTATGGGATTATTCAATAACTTGGCGGATCCGACGAGACTCGAACTCGCGACCTCTGCCGTGACAGGGCAGCGCTCTAACCAACTGAGCTACGAATCCACTTATCTGTATTATAACGCACATCTCTGTATTTTACAAGGGCAAAATAGCCACAAAACATACCCAAAAACAATCCCCCAATTCCCCATCAATCTCCACTTAGCAAAAACAGCCCCAATTTCTCAGGGCTGCCCTTGCGATTTAGACTATGCCTAATCAGCTAACGCATCGATATTGCGGATAAAAATCGCATCGTCGATGATACCAATCACCGCCGCCGCAATCATCACCCAACCAACTACCGACAAAACTGCACCTACGCTCACGATCATGTAAATGCCTAGTGCCAACATTACCATAGAAAGTAACAGCACATAGAACCATTCCTTAACCCCGGCTGCGTGCAACTTGATAGCAGTATTCAAGCGTACCAAAGCACCGTAAATCATCCAAGCACCCACTACAATGCCAATAGCATTGCTGAGTTGCTCCCAGAGAATTACACAAATCACGCCAAACACTAGCGCAATGATACCGTAAAGCAAATCGTTATTATAAAAATCGTATTTACCATGTACAGCAAAGTAATTTACAACATGGTAAACACCCTTCACCATCAAGAAGATCCCCACGACATAGAAAATAACTTTCAAGATTCCTTCGGGGTTGATAATAAGAATCACACCCAAAGCGCCAATAATGATTGATTCCAAAATCGCCATCCAGCCAGTGCTTTTCACGCGCTTCAAGACTGGTGCGATTGCGGACTGCGACTGAGATTTTTTACTCGAAGTAGCAGTCTTGCGGCTCGACGTCTTTTTCGACGAAGTTTTTGCTGCCATTTTGCCTCCTAATTTTATGTAGTTTCCTACTTTTTTATGCTTATACTTATTATACTATATTTTTGCGAAATACAAACAATTTTCTCCACTGACATTATCAGTGCCGAGACTGGACCAAACTTAAAATAACAAGCAATAGCGTTTTTTATTACATATTTTAGAAACGCTATTGCTTTGTAGTTTTTACGATTTGTGCTACAGGATTTTAGCTGGAATAGGCGACGCAACGCACAGATTCGCCACCGTACTTACCGTTATACTCCGTTGTGCGGATATAGGAACTGTCGAAGTACAAGTTGTACGCACTACCGCTATCGTACACAGTACGCGACCAATAGTACCCGATTTTACCACCATAGAAGAACCCATTATAGACCACCATCCCGGCAGCTAGGAAATAAGCACCACCAGCAGACTCAGAAGATGCGCCTAGAAGAATGCGTTTATTAGATGACATTTCGCTTTTGCGTCCTTTATTGTATAGAGCTTCAAAATCGCCACGAGAAGGCAGATGCCAACCTTTAGGACAGATACTACCAGTGGCATCTCCACTTGCAGCGTCATCGTTTATAGTGCCAGCTGTAGCGGCTTTGAAGTTATAGAAATAACCAGAACCAGATTGATAAGAAGAACCGGAACCAATTTTATAGGGTCTTTTAGAGAATTGAGCGATAGTCTTATTATCTTGCCAGGCATTAGTAGATTCTGTATCATAGCGGTTAGGTAAGGCCTCGGCGGGATAACCGGATACAGTATCATCAAAATCAGACTCAGCAAGCGTAGCAACGCCTGCTTTAGATAGATCAAGGGTCAGATTAGTTGTCATCCAACAGTTACCATCAGCTAACTTACGAATGGGATAGGATGATGCACTGTTATCACGAGTATCGATAAGAGTTTTTTCTGCACCAACACTTGCACTAGCACAAGCTTCTGGTGTCATATCTTGCATATCTACCAAACCATTCCAGTTTGTAGCAACATGCTTCCAAACTATAGAGAGCGTTACATTGGAGCTAGCTTTTGTTAAAGTTATACTATCTCCTGGTAGATAATGCACGGTAGCAGTATTATTACTACTATAACCTATGAACCTATATCCAGTTTTTGTCGGTTTAATGTTGTCAGGAATAGTGTATGTGTAACTAGTGTCATTAGTAGTAATACTCATATTATTCAAATTACCCGTCCCACCATTCAGGTTGTAAGTAACAGAATAATCACCCGTTAGAGTTTTTGGAGTTACAGTAAGATTTAACTTAACATTAGCCCTGTAGTGTCCTTCCGTTGCATTCTGATCAAACTTAGCCGCAAAGACTAACTTCTTGGTAAAGTTTGCCGAAGTGGCGGAGTTGTTAGTTTCTAATGTCTGCGCACTACCAGTAAAGCTATTATAAGTCATATTAGTATCTGCAGTAGATGTAGTATTCCAACCATATCCCCAACCAGTATCAGCAGAAGCTAGTTGGGTGCCAGTCTTACCACCTGCACCACCTATAGTTGTTCCACCATTACTTAAGTTAGCTGGTCCAGTAATACTTAATATATATCCCGTAATATTATCTGCCTTTACTTGTACTGTATGACTAGAATAAGCTACGCCATTTCTTACTGTAGCTGTACTACTTGTGGCTGTACCATTGTCTATAATGAGTGATGTATTATTACTAGTACTTTCTGCTGCATAGACTTCACCATCAGATTCTCCTAGGCCAAGACTTAATATATTAGTTAGGTTACTAGGATTTATAATTACATATTCCATAATACCTAGGAGAACAAAGATGCTTAGGACCGGAATAGAATGTAATACTCGTTTACTTATTCTATTTAATACCATAGTGTAGCCAGTACTATGATGATTATTATGATGAATAGAATAAGTAGGATTAGTATTATGGTTAAGATCTCCCTTGCATATAGATCTTAACCTTGATATAG
>CAZUNS010000020.1:0-1279 GCA_964621655.1 uncultured Candidatus Saccharibacteria bacterium
CTCAAAGACGATGCACCAATTACTTGGGGTTTTATGAGCGATGGCAACTCCGCCAATTTCACCGAAGGCTCGATCGCCGAAGTCGCTAGCAAAGTCACTCCAGGCGTAGTTTCTATCGTCACCGAGACTCGTACTACGGGCTGGTTTGGTCAATCATCCACCCAAACTTCAGCTGGCACCGGCATGATCGTTACCAAAGACGGCTACGTACTCACCAACAAACACGTCGTGGATGGCGCTAATTCGATCAAAGTCGTACTCGACGACGGCGAAACTTACGACAAAGTCACTCTCGTTGGCACCGATCCGCTCAACGATGTAGCTTTTCTCAAGATTAACGACGTCGACAATCTCACAACCGTAACTTTGGGCGACTCCAAGACTATCATCGCCGGCCAGCCCGTAATCGCGATTGGCAATGCCCTTGGTCAATATCAAAACACCATCACCCAAGGCATTATCTCCGGCACTGGCCGTACCCTAACTGCTTACAGTAGTGATTATTCCAGTTCTGAGAGCCTTTCTGACATGATCCAGACCGATGCCGCAATCAACGCTGGCAACTCTGGTGGCCCACTCGTTAATGCCGCCGGCGAAGTTATTGGTATTAATACCGCCACTAGCAGCGATGCCGACGGAATTGGTTTTGCCATTCCGATTTCGAGCGTCAAAGGCATGCTCAAAAACATTATCCAAAACAATACCGCTACCCGCGCTTATCTCGGCGTATATTATATCAATATCACTCCTGATGTAGCTGTCACCTACGACTTACCCGTCAATTCCGGTGCTTATCTCACAGCTTCTTCATCTGGTGGCGCTATCATTAGCGACGGTCCTGGCGAAAAGGCTGGTCTCAAAGACGGCGATATCATCACCAAGGTAAATGGTGTTGCTGTCGGCAAAGCTGGCACGGTTTCGACTTTGATTGGCGAATACGCCCCTGGCGATACTATCCAGCTCACCGTTCTGCGCGATAATGAAGAGAAAAACATCAAACTTACTCTAGGCGCCTACGGAAGCAAAAGCCAAAAAAGCTAAACTCCACCAGATGTCGTGAACGGAGATTACTGAATAATGTAGCCGAGATAAGCATATAGTAGCAAATTTTACCACATTTTCCAATAAAACTATTGACTTTTTTATCCATCTGTGGTATAATGGTATTAGGAAGGCTTGAGATTTGATTGGGGGGATTCTAATGATTAAAAAATACCATCTGGCTGACCTACTTACCTTGCTGGAAGTAATTCTGGCAGGCGCACTTTTATGGATGGCT
>CAZUNS010000020.1:1379-9721 GCA_964621655.1 uncultured Candidatus Saccharibacteria bacterium
CCAGTCGCTTCGGCTTCTAGTAACGTCATCGGTTGCACATCAAAATTATATGATACCGTCGCGCTTAGATGCGCTTCGCTCATGCGCTTAATAATCTTTTTGCGGTCCACTTCACCATAAAACTTCACTTTCAGATGGTGTCGCTCGGCATATCGCTGCGCCCGCTTCAACGCATTACCGCGACCATAAACGTGCAAAACATACGGACGCTTCAAATGTCTTAAAGCCTGCAAAAGTGGCAAAATCCGTTTTTCTTTCGATACTCGGCAGTTCCAAATCATCTTCAATACGTCGCCATCTTTATATTCGCGCACCGCAAAATCTTCGTCCATCAGCTCATTGGAAATTCCATTCGAGACTACTACAATCGGCTTCGACACACCATAATGCTCAATCTTTTGTGCAAAATGCCGCGACGGCGTCACTACTACATCGGCTTGCTCAGCATGGTTTACTACCACGCTCCACATTTGCGCCCGCGTCAAAGTTGGCGCTTGGAATTTATCGCGTTTCACTTTGATGTTATGTGGCAGGCATCGCCCATGAGCAAAGTTCAAAGTCGCTGCCGTCAAAAGCTTAATTGGATGCGGCATATTTACTGCAATCGCTACGTCTTCACGTCCATGCTGTGTCTGCACCAGTGGCAAATTAAACTTGTGCGCTAATCGCACTCCGGCAATACTACAACTAGCTTCGTAATGCACATGCACCACATCGAAACTCGCAAAATCCGGAAACTTTTCCAACACAAATCTTTCTACTACACTTGGACGCTTCGCCACCACTGCATTACTAATCCGGATCATCCGATGGCTCGGCACATTGATCACGTTTTTTTCTTTCGCACCAAAACCCGGACAGAAGATAAACACCTCATGACCAGATTTCTCTAGCTCGGCTTTTTGCGCCCGAATCGACGAAGCAATCCCACCATTACCCCAAGGCGCATAAATATCCGTAAAAACCGCAATCTTCATAGACCTATTATAACATGCTATAATAATCTTATGAAGCATATCACAACTTATCGTACGGCGGAAAGTGTTTCGCCAAAACATCCAGATAAACTCTGCGATCAAATTTCTGACGCAGTACTCGACGCATATCTCGCCGAAGATCCTAAGTCGCGGGTCGCCATCGAAGCCTGTGGCGGACACGGCAAAGTATTCGTAACTGGCGAAGTTACGTCTACGGCCAAAAACGTCGACATCGCCAAAATCGTACACGAGATTGCCGGCAAAGATCTCGAAGTTATGACCAAGGTCGTCAAACAAAGCCCAGAGATCGCCCAAGGCGTTGACACGGGTGGAGCAGGAGATCAGGGAATTATGATCGGCTACGCCACCAGCGAAACTCCCGAACTACTTCCACGCGAAGTCGTTTTGTCGCGTCGCCTTAATCAGTTTATTTACGCCAAACATCCTTACGATGGCAAAACTCAAGTTACCCTGCAAGATGACGGTAATGATTGGCAAGTCCATTCCATTGTCGCAAGCTTCCAAAACACATCGCGCGCTGAGCTCGAAGAATTAGTCCAAGCTTTTATAGAGCAGGAAAAACTATCTGGCCATCCAGAATTACATCTCAACCCAGCCGGCGATTGGAATCAAGGTGGATTCGATGCTGATACTGGCCTAACTGGCCGCAAGTTAATCGTCGATAATTACGGCCCACGCATTCCAATTGGCGGCGGTGCTTTTTCTGGCAAAGATCCATCCAAAGTTGACCGCTCTGCTGCCTATATGGCTCGCCGCGTTGCGGTAGATTATTTAAAGAAACGTAACGCCAAAGAAGTTTTTGTACGCCTAGCTTACGCCATTGGTTATGCCGAACCGCTCGAAAAAACCGTAATTATTGACGGCGTCAACGAACAAATCGAAGGTTACGATCTCACCCCACATGGCATTATCAAACATTTAGATTTGTTGCGTCCAATTTATTTACCTACCGCTCGTTACGGACATTTTGGCGAAGGTTTTGGCTGGGACGTTTAATCACTATATTTTAAAAATCTTGTAATACTATGCACTAATCGTGTTCCGCGCAATACTTTTTTCAAGGGAATTCGGACCCACGGGGAGAACAAGCGGCTCGGCCCCGCGACGGCGGGCGCCGAGAACGCGGCCCGAGAAAAAACGTATTTTGCGGAACACTTTTTGTACTTAATAAAACATGAGTTTAAAAACAAAAACCCAACGCATCATCATTTCCATGCGATTTTTATTCATCAAAATCAACTAGAATTATTCTAGCCATAAATTACATTCTAATTCTAACACAAAATTCTTATTTTGGTTATGTTTTATTGTTTATTTTTGCGCCTAAAGCCACTACGGTTTTTGTCTTTCGGAATCCATATTACTAGGCTGGGGCGGGTCCGCATTGCGCGAGCGGGTTGTAGAAAATAAATAAATTACACTCGCAATAAGGAGAGCCCCACCAGGATGACGAAAGATAAAAACTTAGTGGCAACACCTACAAAAAACACAATTTCTAAGTTGAGGAAAATTTTTTATTTTATTTTTGCCAGTTTTTATCAAAAAATCATGCAAAATCTATTTGAAAAATTTTTGTAAATTAAATATTTTCAATATTTTACGCTAATTTGTTTACAAGAATCTTTCTTTCGCGGGCTTTCGGAGCTTACGAGCGAGAATGAGCGCGCGAAGCCCGTAACGACGGGCCTGAGCGACGCGTCCCGCGAGAGAAAGATTCTTGTAAAACAGACTATTGTGTAAATTATCTTACATTTTCTTCTTGACAGCAAAATTACTTTTAAGTATCATTGTATTAAGTAAGTAATACAATGATACAATCAAATGGAATTCAATTTTAATAACGACCGTCCAATTTATCTCCAACTCGTTGAGCAGCTCGAGCTATATATTATTTCCGGACAATTCTCGCCGGGCGAAAAACTTCCGTCCGTGCGCGATCTTGCCTACTTTGCCAAAGTCAATCCCAACACCATGCAAAAAGCTTTGCAGGAGCTCGAAGACAAACGTCTAATTATCACCGAGCGCACTAATGGCAAGTTCGTCACCGACGACGAAAAGTTTCTCCGCAAACAACAGCAAATCTTTGCTCACATCAAAATCCAAAAGTTCTTACAAGAAATGCAAGAGCTAGGATTTTCGCACGCCGAGCTTCTCCAAGAATTACAAAATCATAAATTTAAACGAAAGGATTAAATGACGCAACCATCGCAACCATCACAACCATCACAATCACCGCAGTCTTCACCTACACCCCTACTCGAATACCGCAACATATCAAAAGCTTTTGGTGACAAAACTATTTTACATAATATCAATCTCCAAATCCCACACGGCAAAATCGTCGGATTATTGGGCAAGAACGGAATGGGCAAAACCACAATTATGAAACTTGCCAATGATTTACTAGTGCCTACTAGTGGCGAAATTCTTTTTGAAGGTCAACCCATCGGCGTAGCCAGCAAGCGCGAGATTTCTTACTTACCCGAGCGCACTTACCTCGACAAGTCCATGCGCGTCCAAGATGCAATTAAGTTCTTTACTGAGTTTTACGATAATTTCGACCGCACCAAAGCCGAGCGCCTAGTACAAGATTTAGACCTAGAACTCGGCATGAAAATCGCCAAGATAAGCAAAGGCATGCAAGAAAAATTGCAACTAATTCTCGTAATGAGTCGCAATGTCAAGTTATACATGCTTGACGAACCGCTCGGCGGCGTTGATCCAGCTACCCGTGATTATATTCTCGATACTATTCTCAACAATTTCAACGAAGGCGCAAGCGTAATAATTTCTACACACATTATTTCTGATATCGAGCGCATTCTCGACGAAGTGATTTTTGTCAATCACGGCGAAATTACTCTGCAGGCCGATGCCGACACGCTCCGCACCGAGCAAAGCAAATCGATCGACGAAATTTTTCGTAATACTTTTAAAGCTACATCAAATCATTAAGGAGTTTTATGTCTACTACACAAGTCAAAAATCCTATCCTCACATTAATTAAATACAATCTCAAATTTGTTTACAAACAACTAATCGTCTTCTATATTATTATTTTGCTTCTAGCGATTATTGCATGTTTGACCGACGTCGAGAATCCTTCGTTTTGGGTTAGATTTTTACATGAGTTTGCTAATGGTGCAACTTTTGGATTTTCGCTCGGCATGTTTATTAATGCTAGTATGCGCGTTTGGGCTAAATATCGTTATAGTATCTATGGCGACGAATCTTATCTCATTCATACTTTGCCACTTCGGCGTACAACTATCTGGGCAGCGCAGTTCTTATCTAGTATCCTTGTTTTACTAATTAGCGGAGTCTTATTCCTAATTTGCATCTTCATCGTAGCGCCGATTTCCGATTTTATCGCGGCCTATGGCGATCGCGATATTAACTTTTGGGTAATGGCAGCAATTTTCTGCATATCCGTCTTTTGTCAATTTGTTTTCATTATGCAGACCGGCCTAACCGGCATCACACTTGGACATCGTCATAATAATGGGCAAATTGCCTGGTCGGTAACATATGGCATTGGTATTTATATATTAAGTGGAATCGTCATGATTGGCAGCACAATGCTACTAGGTTTATTTGATAGTAGTTTACACGATATGCTATTTAATGGTATTTTCCGCGACGCCAGCGACCTAGTCAAAGTTTTTGCGATTATCGATGTGCTTTATCTAGGTTTCATTACCGTTAGCTATCTCGTCAATCGCGGCATCCTGAAACGCGGTGTAGACGTAAATTAGTACCAAACAACTCAGGAGATACGAGTGGCATGTTATAATATATGATATATGACAAATTCCATTTATACCCCCCCCCCGGAACCAATTTCGCCATCACTACATTCTTGTTTCATTTAACGCCAATTTAGTTTCAAAACTCGTCTTATCAAACTTAATGGAATAACTTTATGAAGAACAAACTTATTATTCATGGTATCTACAAACATTACAAAGGCGATTATTATCTCGTCGAAGATGTTGCCACACATAGCGAAACCGGCGAAGAATTAGTCATTTATCGCGGTCTCTATAACGACGACTACAGTCCGCTTCGTCTTTGGGCGCGACCAAAATCAATATTTCTCTCCGAAGTCGATCACGAAAAATATCCTAATGTCAAACAGAAATGGCGTTTTGAACTGCAAGATATCAAAAGCCATGTCGAAAGGAAATCATAATGTCAGGATTAGTATTAAAAGATGTTTCAAAAACTTTTGGTAACAAAAAAGTTGTCGATAAAATTTCTCTAACACTCGATCAGCCTGGCGTCTATGGTTTGCTGGGTACCAATGGCGCCGGTAAGACTACTACGATTCGGATGTTGCTAGGAATTATTACCAAAGACAGCGGCGAAATCACTTGGAACGATGAACCCGTCTCGCGCGAGAATGTCAACTTTGGCTATCTACCCGAAGAACGCGGCGTTTATCCGAAAATAAAAATCTACGATCAACTCGCTTATTTCGCCGAACTAAAAGGTATTAGTCGCACCAACGCCGACCAAGCAATTCATAAATGGGCTGAGCGCCTAAAAGTTACAGAATATCTCAACGTACCCGCCGAAAAACTTTCCAAAGGTAATCAACAAAAGATTCAGTTTATTACGGCCGTGCTACATAATCCAGATCTCGTAGTCCTAGACGAACCCTTTAGCGGTCTCGATCCAGTCAATACCGAAATTCTCAAGGATGTCATTATTGATATGGTGCGTCGCGGCAAATTCGTCATCATGTCGGCACATCAAATGGCTACTATCGAAGAATTTTGTAGCAATATCTTGATTATGAATCGTGGTAAGACAGTTCTGCAAGGTAACTTGCAAGAAATTAAAGCAACTTATCCCGCTTCACGCGTTGCGATTATTGCGGAGCAGGAAATTGATAAGTTTATCAAAGCGCAAAAGTTAGAAATCGAAAATAGCCATGACGGACAATATATTATTAAGATTTCCAACGAAGACGAAGCTCATAAGTTATTAGAAAAGTTAATAGCCAAAAAAGTTTCGGTTAATAAGTTTGAAATTATGAAGCCAACTCTTAATGACATTTTCATTGAAAAAGTAGGAGCCAACAAATGAAAGATATTCTGACTGTCGCCAAGTTTACTATGAAGGATATGCTGGGACGCAAAGCTTTCCGGTTTTCCACGATCTTAATTTTAGTTCTCATTGTCTTGGGTTTTAATGTACCAAACATCATCAGTTCAGTTACTGGCGGAGATTTTAGCAGCAAAGTTTTAATCTCGGACCCCGAAAATCTTTATAATGATACTTTGGGCCAATTAGCCAATACACAAGATTACGAGTTTATTATCGAGCCAACCGATATCGAAACGATCAAAACAAAAATCGCTGACGGCGATATCGACTCAGCAATCGCGATTAGTTCTAGCGAGACCGGACTAGATTTTAATTACGTCGTCAAAAATGCCGCCACTACCGTCGTTCCGCAAGATCTTTTCGATACGCTAAGCACGTTGTATCAAAATGTACAAATCACCAAACTCAATCTAACTCCCGCTCAACTTGCAACTTTATCCACGCCTATCAATTATGAGATATTACAAGTTGACGAAACCGAGATTCATGGCAATGTTATGGTCATGATGACGATTTCAATCGTATTGTTTTACGCAATTTACTTTTGTGCTTTTCAGGTTTCGAGCTCAATTACTATTGAGAAAACTTCCAAAATTATTGAGACTTTAGTTACTTCGACTAAGCCGCGCAATATCGTACTAGGCAAGACCATCGGCATTGGCCTGGTAGGTTTATTCCAAATGATTCTTTTCATTGGCACCGCCATCATTTGTGCCTTTACTTTCCTGGATCACGAAATGCTCGGCAGCGTCTTAGATCTATCTAATATTACGCCATGGCTAGGAATTATGACAGTAGTCTATTTCTTGCTGGGATATTTCGCCTATGCGATGCTCTATGCTCTCACTGGCTCGACGGTAAACAAGCCCGAAGAAATCCAATCCGCCAATACGCCAGTCGCTTTGCTCGGTGCGTTTAGTTTCTACTTTGCCTACTTTACCTTGATGGATCCGACTAGCAGTTTCAACACCTTCGCCGCTATTTTCCCGTTTTCATCACCCTTCTGCATGCCAATTCGCATGATGATGGGACTAGCTAGCTGGGTCGAAGTCCTAATCTCGATCGCAGTACTAATCGTGTCAATTTTAGTTATTGCTCGCATTGCAATCAAGATTTATTCCGACGCCATTCTAAATTACGGCACTAAACTTAGCCTAGGCGAATTAATCCGGATGTATAAACAAAAATAATTAGACTTTCTAAAAAGTTCAGCTTACAAGCAATAAAAACTACTCCACCGTGTTTTTTGGGACCCGCTTCGGCGTCGCCCGTCGTTACGGGGACTTCTCGCCTCGCTCGCTCCCCGTTGGTCGCGAAGAGTCCCAATAAACAGATGGATGTAGTTTTTATTATTTCGTAAGCCCAAAGAAGCATCATCGCTTTTTCCAAATATAAAAGTATCGAACCCAATCTTATTCTTTAGTTTTAGTCAAAGTCAGCACGATGGTTCGTGGAACTTTGACGTCCCGAAAGGGAAAACTTAAGAACAAGATTAGGCGAGAGATACCCTATTTGGAAAAAGTAATAATGCTTCTTAAAGAGTTAAATAATAAACATAAGAACTTTCGCACAAATTTCCAAAAGCATAGTATAATAAAACTAGAATTTATAAAAGGAGAATTTTGTGGCTACAAAAAAATCACAAACTGCGTCAAAAACCGCTCCGAAAGCAACCAAGACTGTAACTACTGCTTCCGGCAAAACCAAAACCATCCCAGCCAAAAAACCGGCTACCAAGCCAAAGGCTGCACCCGCGCCAAAACCAACCGCTAAGAAGCCAAAAGAAACTGGCCGCATCGTTGCCTGCATTATTGGTTTCATTGCAGCGATCGCACTCGTCGTTATCGCCATCGTCGCCATCACTAACTGCGTGCAAAACCGCGATATGGTAGTCACCGATGGTACTGGCAAAAAATTCACCAGCCAATACGTCGGCTTTATGGATGATGGTTTCCGCGCAAAAGTTCCAGAAACTTTTGAAAAAGTTGACCCAAGTACTCTAAGTACCGTAGCAACATCTAATGGCGTTTTGGGTGCTTACACCGACAAAGACGACACAATTTCTGTAATTGTAGGGGTCATCGAAGATACTAATGTCAACAATGATCAGATCGAGAATTATGCTAAAACCATGAAAGATGCTTTTGCCGTGAATGGTAAAGTACTCGACAGTAAGACTTATGTCAAAGACGGACACAACATTGCCCAAATGCGCGTTTCGTTTGGCTCTGG
>CAZUNS010000021.1:0-9676 GCA_964621655.1 uncultured Candidatus Saccharibacteria bacterium
ATATAGTTATTGGAATACTTATGTAGATAGAGTTTTGTGAACTGGAACTTACGTTAATACCTTTCCGAGCTTTGGTATTTTACTATAAGAAGTTATAGTAGGGCTAACGCGGGTCAAAATCACGGCCCCCACAGGGGGATTCGATTTTGAGAGCGTCACCCAACTTCGTTAGTAAAATACCAAAGCTCGGAATATAGCTATAGTAATATATTCCAGTTTTTCTAATCTTATTTTGTTCTTTAATCTTTTTATCCCTTGCTAATTTGTTTTATGGAGAACAATAACCATAAACAAAAACGACACCGCGAGGGTGTTGAATAGATTAGCCAACAAGTGTAAAACTTAAGGACAAATCTCCCTCTCGGTGTCAATTTAATCCTCAAATTCTACAAAAAGGCAAAAATGCCACTTGTCTTTTATGAACTAATCTATTCAACACTCCTATTATACATAACTTTTACCAAATCCACAAGGTTTTCGCCGATTTTTGGCTTTGTTGCACAATTCATACTGCTATCCCCAAAAACTCTCACAAAATGTTGTAATTTTTACAACATTATTCTCTGGAGAAAATAGCTATGCAACAATGCCGATTTTGATCATGATACATTTTTTGGACGGAATAATCACCCCAATCTCAGTCTCAATCCCAATCCTACCGATGCTCCATCGCATAACCAGCAAAATCGTTATAATATTTCATCATTTGCGCGGGGTCGGTCTTGTATTCATTGCCCAAAAAATAATCACAAAATTCTTCTCTCGCCCGGCAAATCTCCCGCAGCCGCCCCGGCTCCTTCGTGCAAGCAATCGTCAGATCAAACAATTCCAGCGCCCGTTCAAACGCCCCCTGAAACCTTTTCTCGTTCCCCGCCTTTTTTGCGCTTAGCGACCGCGACACTTCGCTACCAATATTCCCCATTTGTTCCGCCAAAGTCAGCTCAGCCCATCGCCCCGCTGCCATTTCTTTGTGCACACATCCTTCCAGCAACATTACTCCCACCCCTAGTCAAACCACTTTGCCACTATTTCTCGGATTTTTTGTTGCATCTCTAAGTTCTCCACCGATCTTGAGCGATTTCCTTGTCTAGGGCGCACATTAATCATCGAGTCAAATTCTATCATCCCACTCTCGTCGAATCCATCGGGGTACAGATTTATCCCCCACAAATCATCTTGCTCGCTTCCGTCCGCCAACAAGAACTGCTCGATATCAGCATGCATCTCCGCATCAATACCAATAATCTCTCTCTTTACGTCCACCACCGCCTTCACCATCTCGTCATTATAGATATTATCCGATTTCCATAACTGATTTTTATCAGTTTTTTCCTGCAAAATTCTCATATTTCCATTATATCTCATACCGCCCAAATCATCTATTTATTTCCCAAAAACTAGCAAAACCGCCAATTTTCCCATTCCGCTATTGACTTTTTTCACAAAGTGTGCTACAATTACTAGTAATGACCCCCCCCCCGGGACTATCCTGGAGGGAGTCAAGAATTTTATATTTAGGGGGTTTTCTACATGAAAACACGCAAAATTCTCGCGCTTGTCCTTGTCGCTATCGCAATGATCGCCCTGTTTACCGGCTGCGAACTCAGCGGGTCTTACGAAGACCAGCGAGCCACCAAGCAAGTCGGCAACACTCTCAGCCAAAACCAGCCCACGCCCACCGACATCGAATATTCACTGGAGAGATTCAATCTCATTCGGCGGGCCTACTGGATCAACGGCGAAAGAGAAAAAGCCGACGCAGTTGAGTGTCCGATCGAGCGGCCACTGGGCTACGTTACTCTGATGACCGAGAGCGGCGCCGTAGTCGCCCGCTTCGTCGTAGATGGCAAAGTCTCATCGCTCAATTCCTACCTGACGCCCGACAGCGAATTTTACACCACTGGAGCAACCGCCACCGCCAACTGGCTGCCCGACGTAGACGGCACTTACGGTAGCAACGACATCGGAATTTTCTTCTTCACGCCGGACGGTCACTATTGGGAATGGGATTCCCATTATCTCTATAGCGACGTTCCAATGGAGATCAAAGATCCGATTATTACCTACCAGGGCGGCTAATCCCGCCGACTACTATCAAAGGAGAGTGAGAAAGTATGCGCAAAATCTCTACTGGCCAAATCATCACCACCGTGACATGGGGCGCGCTCATCTGTCTGGTCATCGTCATTGCTCTCAACGGCTTCGATTTTCTGATCCACAAAGTTGACGACCGGACTAATTACGACACCGTCAAAAAGGTCGAAGACACCTGTCGCGCCATGATCGCATCTTACACTACCGATAAGATGCGCTACGAGACCTACGCTGCCAGCGACAACGCCGAGCAGCAGAACTGGGCCGAGCAGGCCAAAATTCGTGCCAATGCTACCGCAGTCAAATACAACGAATACTATCTCAAAAATTCGTTTGTCTGGAAGGATAATATCCCGGAAGACATTGCCGCCGAGCTGCCCTATATCGAATAGGGACGAAAATCCCCCCAATTGCCCGAGCCACCCGCCCGGGCAATTTTTATGAAAGACTTATGTTTTTACTATTGATTTTTATGGCAAAGTGTGCTATAATAGAAGTATATACCTATGTACTTAGATAGGTTGTGGGGTGATTATGGAGTTTGAAGAGTTTTTTAGTGCAGATAAGATCTATATTACAATAGCCGTCATTGCTACGTTGCTATTGTTTTTGGTCTCTGTACTGATTGGGGTCACTACTCGCCGTCGCCAGCAAGAAGCGATGGATAGGTTCAAATATCGTCCCCGCAAACACCTAATGGTAGGGGCCGAGAAACAATGTTTCCAGATGCTCAATGACCTTTTTGGGCAAAAATTCTACGTTATCCCCGAAGTTAGCCTTTCTTCCCTACTTAGCCACAAAGTTGGCCTGCAAGACCGCTACACCGCCTACAAATTTATCGACAACAAAACCGTCGATTTCGTACTCTGTAATAAACGTACTTTGCGTCCAATTTGTGCCGTCAAACTCGAAGAAGGCGTCAAAAACAACACCAAAGAGCCCGGTAGCGACCCACACGACATGGAAAAATTCTTCCGCAGCGCCCACATTCCCTTCATTTATATCCCTAAGACCCAACGTCTCACCGAAGCGGCTATCATTGAAGAATTTTCGCGCGTGGTTTACGAAACCAGCAAGATCAAACCCGCTCCCCGCGGCCGCCGCAAGAAAACCGAAACAGCTCAAAATTCTTTGCGTAAAGTGTCCTAATACGAGACAAAGATGAAGCACGCAAAGGAGCCGTATTTAACATACGGCTCCTGCGTACTGGGATCTTTAACGAAGTAGTAGGATACTATTCACAAAGAAATTACTATTTCGCGATAGTCAGGCTAATCTTCCGTCCATCCTTATCCACGTCTAGGACCTTAAACTTCTTACGTTCGTTCAAGGTAAAGACCTTCTCTGGATCAACGTCGTTGCCGCTACCAAGCTCAGAGACGTGCACCAAAGCTTCGACCGCTGGAGAAATCTGCACAAAGGCACCAAACGGCGTAATCCGCGTAATCGTACCTTCGACTTCATCGCCGCGCTTCAGACCAGCGACTTCGGATAGCCACGGATCTTCGCTCAGCTGCTTAATCGAAAGCGACAAGCGCTCTTTGTCAATCGCGATAATTTTCGCTTCGACTGTCTCGCCTACCTTGACGTAGTCAGAAGGATTATTTACCCGCTCCCAAGAAATTTCCGAGATATGGATCAAGCCTTCCACGCCGTCAACATTAACAAAAGCGCCAAAGTCAACTACGCCAGTCACCACGCCCTTCACTACATCATTCACATGTAGCTCAGCGAAACGCTCTGCCAAGCCGTCTTTGACCGCTTCTTTCTCGGAGAAAATCAGCTTGTTATCTTTGCGGTTAGCGTCCAAGATACGAGCTTTCATCACCTTACCGACCAGCGAGTTCAAGCGTTGCAAGATCTCATCTTTGTCTGCCGAACCAACCCGTGGGTAATGCTCCGCCGAAAGTTGCGATACCGGCAAGAAACCGCGAATACCTTCGTATTCTGCTAAGAGACCACCACGATTCGCATCAAACGGAGTAATCTCAATAATCTCCGCATTGTCAATGCGCGACTGAATCTCGTCCCAACCTTTTTCCTTAGCTGCCTTGCGCAGAGAGAGCAAAATGCTACCATCTGCCATCTCAGCATCAATTACTGAAGCGGTCACTTCGTCGCCCACATTCAAGTTCTTGGCGAACGAAACTTCGCGACGCGGCACCACACCTACGCCCCGTGCACCGAGATCAATCAAAATCTCGTGTTTGCGGATCGACATCACCTTGCCAGTGACAGTCTCCCCCACTGCCGCCCGATCCATACTCTGATCGTTCTCAGCGAGCAGCTCATCCATTGTTAATTTGGCTTTTGCCATATAATTATATTATCCTTTCTTCAGGCTCGTTCAAGAAAATCGATGGAGAATCGCGCAGAAATCAGAGCAAATCCGCTATCTCTCGCACAATATCAGCACGCAGCCAACACTGTATAACTCCACTTCATCGGCATTCTTGAACGAACCCGAAATCTATTATCATTATACCAAATCATCGCTTCTCTGTCTAGCATGAGTTACGCTGACCAAAATGCTGATACATAATGCCATACAGTAACCAGAACTACTAGAGTTTTTGTCTTTCGGAATCCTCAATTATTAGGCTGGGGCGGGTCCGCATTGCGCAAGCAGAACACGGAAGCCACTAAAGCCTACTCGCAATAAGGAGAGCCCCACCAGGATTCAGAAAGACGAAAACTCCGGTAGCAATGAATGAATAGCAATTACAACCACATTTTATTTACTTTCGTGATTTTCTGTGCGATAATGTTTATGGTAATACCTGATATTTTTAGTTGTTTTTGAGCAGACTCAGTATGGTATCGGGTAGTTTTTGAGCTATTTCGTCAAATAATCATTCTCATTTACAGATACGCTTTTCGGCAGGCTTCGCAATCCCACCCTTCTAGGCCAAAATATTTTCCGACATTGCCGTTTTCTCGCCCAAATGCCTATCGCTGCGCCTTTAGCTTAAAATTCTCACAAAATGGGCAGTGATACGTCCGATCTTCGGCCTGATAACGTGTCTGCCCGCAACTCTTACATACCGAACGCTGGTGCAGCCAATCCCGATAAGTATCCAGCTCACTCTCCACAAAATCTGCATCATAATACACATCATATTTCGCGCAGAGCTGCCGCGCCTGCTCCCAAGCCGCACGCTCCATGCGCACCCGCTCCAAATCGCCCCCAAAGTCGCGATGACCCAGCACCGCATGTCCAACTTCATGCAAAAGTTGCAAATAATAAGAATTTTGTTCAGAATTTAGTGTATCAAAGACGGTATTTTGGTCAAGTGCAGGCGCAGAAATCGACGCGTGAGAATTTTGTTCAGGCTTTAGCGCCGTCCTAGGTGGACTTTCGTAATAAATTGTACGCGGCGGACGGAACATAAATTTTTTACCCAGCCGGAATTTTAGCTCCGGATAGTCCCGCCGAAGCCGCTCCAAAAACCCATCTAGCTGCATCATAAATTTATACACCTCCAGTCAAATCTATTATACACGGCCCAGATTTTATTGCGAGCATAAACAAAATCAATCTAGCCACACCCGCCCCTTTTACCTATGGACGATTTTACGAATTTGCATGTTCGGTTTTTTGGTGATTTTTAGTTCGGTTTTTTGGATTTTCGCCCATTCATCAGGCCTTAGCCCACTTTTCGGGTCTTAGTCCATTTTTCGGGTTTTAGCCCATTTCTACAACATTCTTAGCAATTTAGCCATTGCTATCAAGGCCAAAATATCCCACAAAAAGGATCGCACCGTTCCCGATCCGATCCCTTTCGTAAAATAACCAGGGTTATTTTGCTGTCTTTTTGGCTGGGCCACGACGGCTAATGCGACCACCCTTAGCACCAGCGATACGAGCTAGCGCCGGGTTAGCGGCAAAACCGCCAGTGTGACCATTCTGGCCACCCTTACGACCGATCTGTCAATAAAATACCTTACCGTATTTCGCACGGTTGGTCTGGGCTGCTTTCAAGCGACCAGCTTTAGTTCCTGACATTGTAGAACTCACTTTCTGCCCACCATTTCTTAAATTTACTTACTTCTAAAACCCACCCAATTTAGGTGTTATCTACATTGTAGCATACCGCTTTAGTTTTGTCAATAGCTTTTATGCCAAATTGTGTTATTATTTTTGCAAAATTGGTTATTTTTAGGCAATTTTTAATTCCCTGCGTCAATGCCCAATCTTCTACCGGTTTTCCACAAGATGTGGAAAGTCGTCATTGACATTATGCATATGGTGATATATAATAGAGACAGTTTTCAGTATGTCTACTGCGAGGATACTGAAAACTAATAGTTAATGTGATAGAACAGCTCAAAACACCCAGAAATGGGTGTTTTTAGTCTTAACTACTTAACCGTTATTTTGGCTTAATAAATCCCTAATTAGCTCTATCTAGAAAACAGATTGAGTATTTTATTTCCAACTGATTGCTTACGTGGTCGCTCATGAGCACGATAGATATTCGGACAGTATTCTTTTATGGCAGAAAAAATCTTTTGCTCATAAGCCGCATATTCCTCCGCAATATGCTCTTGGGTATGAGAAATTAATTGGTTCGGGTATTGTTTATCCAATTTCCTTTGAGCAGTCTTACTCAAATTACCGACATAGGCACCGCCGAGAACAGCTGATTCTGGATAACCCAACAGAAACCCCAGCCGTTTATCTATCTCACTTCGTTCGTCCGTATCAACTTCTGTTTGCCAAAGTTTATGAAAATCGTCATAAGCCTGTTGAACTAAGTCCGTATCTTTACCGTAAAAATACCTACGCTTCACTCCGCCAATATCTTCTGGAATTGCCGTCAAGCCTAGCTTCGATAACATTCCTTCAAAAGCTTCAATATCTGTATTGTGGCCATTTTCAACTAACTCAATCGTCGTAAGTGAAGTTGGTTTAATACCCAACTTCGCACCCAAAATCTCGCCAGCACTCCGAAAAGCTAATTCAAACTCGCCACGCTCACCATACTGGTGATAATTATTCAATAAAAAACTTTCAATTTGTTGAATGGTTTCCAAATCTTCGCCAACAATACGATTGCTCTCTGGGGCAAATGAGCTAATGGTTTCAAAATTGTTCTTCATTTTCATTCCCAGCGGTAATACTTAGCCCGAGTTCTTTAGCAACGCGCCGAGCAGCTTCTATCTCACGGAACCATCTACCACGTTTTTGGGTAATGTCTCGATATTCTTCGCTACCCTTTGCGTATTGCTCCCGCTCCTTAGTTAAATTGTTAAAGTATACCTGGCGATCGTTAATATATTTTTCTATTGCCACTTTAGCAATTTCCGGAGAAACCATCTCATCTTCGGATTTGTCGCTATTAAACATGCGGATCATTTGCAAGACATGTAAATCAGCTTGCTTTTCTTTTAGCTTTGCAGATAAGCGCAAGACATCATCCCCATAATCTCTCTGATCGCGAGATTCTAAAGTATGCAACGCCTCCTCGCGCTTTTTTAATTCTTCTTGCAAATTTTCTATCTTTGTATCAATGCCTATTTTTTCGGCATTCTCTTCAACTTCACCAGCATCAGACATGACATTTTGAGATTCAGTATCAGTTTGCATATTTAGTTTTTGATTATGCAAGGCACTTCTCACCTCTGATAGGGCGGTTACTCTTTTTGCATATCTTTCTTTGTATTTCTCGGTTAATTTACCCGTCTTCAACGCTTCTAGGTAAGACTTTGTTTCTTGAGCGATTCGGTGGTCTGCAACCGATTCCAAAGACTGCACGTCTCCATTCACGAAATCTTTTATGTAACCCACTAAACTATCTAAAGTTTCCCGCATTAATTGTGCATAAGCCTCTTTATTTTTGTCTTCATCCCGATTTGCGTCATCCTCCATGTCAAGCCAAGCATCATTTAGAGCGTTATAGATTTCGTTATTTTCCTCTGGAGTAGCTATTTTTGCAGTTTGAAGTTTTGCATTACAAGCATCTATACTTTCTTGTAATCCATATCCCTCAGCCATATATTTTGGAAAATCAAACATTTTTGCATCGCCGCTTAAATCTTCACTCAGTCGTGGTTTCCAATCAGAATTAAAAAGCCCGTCATTAAGCATTTCCTGCGCGTCTTTGTAATAGCTTTCATAGCTTTCGCTGGTACTAGCATCCTGTTCGTTGTCGCTTTTTTCATCTTCTAAGCCTTTACGCACTATTGGTGCCCAGTCCGATAAATTCTTAAATTGCTTATACTCCTTAGTCAAATCTTCACGCTGTTTATCTGTCACCTGTACTTCAGGATTATTAAGATAATTTTGGATTCTTGTAGCATTTGCGTCAAAAATTTCGGCCAAAGTCTTGCCAGCATTCTCCTTTTCCCCTAAAGCTTCCATGCCAACCGAGATACATTTATCCATAGTTTCAAGACGATCAAGATAATCATTTAGCTCTCTTTTCCACTCAGCTTTTGCATGAGCATCATCTATGAATTTTTGTTCATCGAGAAAATTTTCGTAAGCATAAAATGCACTACCAGTAAGCTCTTTGCCAGAGTTTGCCGCGTTAAGATATTCTACCAGCTCGTCCTGCTTATCAGAAGAAACTTCCAACATTCGCGCAATGACGTCTTGCTCGGATACAGACTGCTTTTCCTGCTCTTGCGTAGCAGATTGTTCTACACTACCAAAAGGTGGCATGTCGCGCATGGCTTCCATCCATGGATTTGTTCCGCTATTTTCTGCAGTTTCTGGATTATTGTTTAGTTGTTCGCTATTCATCATAGAGCTCCATACCATTAAAATAAATCTAATACCATTATGATAGCATACAATAGTGATAGCATACAATAGCGGTTTACAAAATAATAACTCATGGCTATTACTTTTTAGTACATTTAGGTGACCATAAGCATTATTTTGCATTTTAAGGCCATTTAGAAGCCCAGGAAGGCCCTTTTGGGTCAAAAGTAGTATCTATACGCGTTTTTATAAAAAATCGCTCAAAATGGCCAAAAATAGGCTTGCTGTATAACTCATGCCATCGAGCAATCTTCCGCTCTAAGACATCATCTCCAGGCTGGGGCGGGTCCACATTGCGTATATATTATAATTTATGGCGTGCAACCAACGTATTTCATCCCCACAATACCACCAACCGATTCGTAAATCGCTTCCCCGTGCTGCTCGCATAGCTGCGGATCGTCTTCGGTGCCACGCACGATTTCCTTGGTTTCGTAGCGCTCACATTGCATATCCAAATTCATCGACGTACAAACCTTCGCCGGATAAGTTGGCGCATTTAGCCATCGCGAGATCAAGACTATCGCCACCCCAGTCACCACCATCACCGCAATCACCGCCCCAACAACGATACTGATAGCTTTGCGTGATGTATTTGACTTCATACGACCAGTATAGCACATTATATTTTTTAAAATCAACATCCGCTAGCTTAGCAATATTTTACTTGATTTTTAGAAAGATTTGCGCTAGAATAAGAGAGTAAATCATTTTTGTGATTTTGTACAATTCATTTGGGGATATAGCTCAGCTGGTTAGAGCGCGTCACTGATAATGACGAGGTCTGTGGTTCAAGTCCACATATCCCCACCA
>CAZUNS010000022.1:0-9540 GCA_964621655.1 uncultured Candidatus Saccharibacteria bacterium
TTCCTATTCTAGCACAGATTTAATAGATTTAAAGCATTATTTTCTGCTCTTTTTGGTGTTTTGTGGATTTTTACGCAAAATTTCATATCTGTGGTATAATAGCTGTATCGGCTAGGGTCGCTAGCTCAGTTGGCTAGAGCGTCTCGTTTACACCGAGAAGGTCGGGGGTTCGAGCCCCTCGCGACCCACCATGGAAAGAGTCGAAGCTTTTGCTTCGGCTTTTTCCATGCGTGGCTGCAGGGCGAGAACCCCAGGTGCGAACCACCGGAGTGGCGGTAGCCAGAGAAAATATAAATATTTTCTCTGGCCGCTACGACGGTGGGAGCGTCTTGTAAAACAAGATGCGATTTCTCTCGCGACCCACTGTGGAAATCGGTTTAATTCCTATTGAAATGAATTTTTTAGAATTAAAACTGCCCCGATTTGTCGGGGCAGGGTGGAAATGAAAAGGGAATTTGCAATAAATACTGATAACGTAATGGATGCCAAAAGGATTATGTGTCAAAGGCTTCCATTTTTTCAATCAAGAATCTTTCGCGGACATTGCATGGAAGAAAACGTCTAATTCTTCGTTCTCGAAGACTGGCTCGATGCGTATCTGGGAATTTTTGATGATGGAAAGCATTCGGGCAAGAATGCGAACATCCTTGCCGCGCAGGTCGTCGTAACGCTCTTGCGTGCGCATCTGGTGAAACAGTTCGTCGCTGCCGGTCTCGTCCAACGTATGGGTAGAGTCGGATTCGTTTAGGAAAGTGATTTCGCCGTTTTCGTAGGCGCAAACTGCTACGGCAGTCAAAGACGCGATAGCTTCGCGGGTTTGGGCCAGAACGGCAACTTTTTCGGCACGCTGGGCGGAGATCTGGTTCATCTGGGAAACGAGATCGTTGTTTTCGGAGACGATAGTCTCGTACTCGGACGCTTTGGCTTGAAACTCGCATTGAATTCGGTCCAGATCGCTATTGATTGCGCGGAGTTGCTTGATGTGCTCGCGGTGCTTGCGCGCTAAAGCCTTGTGTTGAGACTCCAGATCAATGACTTCGGCGCTCTGCTGTTGTTCTAATTTTTGCAGCGTAGCGAGTTGCTCATCACGGCTCTGGGGTGCAAGGTCGGAAGTCGGCTCAGGGACTGATTCTTCCGGATCGACGGTATCGTCGGACGGCTTATCGGGGGGGGGTCAGGATTACCATCGGTACACTTGGGGTTGCTATTACGGCTTTGGCTGCGGGCATTGTCACGCAAGCGACTGAAGATGCCTTCGGCGTTGCGCCGAAAAAGTCGATTGATGCACTGCTCGAATTCACCGTTGGTGCATTGATACTTGGCGCAGAAATCGTCACTGGTCATGCCGTATTTGAGACCGGACTGAACTGTGTGGCGGGTTATTTGTTGGACCATGCTGCTTCCTCCTTTTCGATCTGAGTAGCGATTTCTTCGTGTTTGTCGATCATGGCAACGCTGGATTCGATGACTCGAACGAGATCGATATTGGCGGCTTGGAACCGCTTGCGAAACTCAGTCGGGTCGACCGGCGCAACCGGCGTATACCGGCGCTCATGAGTGAGATGTTTGCTACGGGGAATGAGAAGTAGGGAATCGCGACTGACGCCGTTGGCGGTAGCGATCTCTTGTAGTGCAGCGTAAACAGTGCCGCTGGCAAGATCAAAGTGATGCGCTATCTGGATGGGCGTCATGCCTTGGGCGCGAAGTTGCATGTATTTCCTTTTCATTTGGATTACGCGTTCTTGCTGGGATAACATCAGGATAAACCTCCTTTACTAAAAATTGTAGTTCTCAGCAATAAAACGGGGGTGTGCTTACCCCTGACATAGCAAAATGCTTATGCAAAGGGTACTATCTACCATTATAGCACAGATTGGTAAAAATGTCAATAGTTTGTGGGCAATTTTGGGGTAATTTTGGTAAAAATTAACAGATTTGGTCAGTTATTGTGTGCAGGGGTTACGGTATAATTGTAAAAACACAGTAATCGTGGTATGATATAGGTAGTAGACCTGGGGTGTGAGACGCCTAAGAACTTTTGAAAGGGGAAAATGCTATGAGTGAAACAACCGAAATCAGTGTAGGCAGGCAATTTTCGGCGCAGAAGATGTACGTCTTCCTGAAAGGCGCCCTGACGGGTGCAGGCGGAGCCGAAGCGGTGCGGGCATTGGTCTATATGCGCGATCATCATGCGGGGCAGTTCCGGAAAGATGGACAGCCTTACGAGATACATCCGCTGATGATGGCATGCTATGCAGTATCGCTGGAGAGTAAATACATTACTTCGGTCGTAGTGTCGGGGATATTGCTACATGACGTGCCCGAGGAGCTCGGTATGCCGGTAGATGAGTTGCCGTTTAGCGATGGTGTAAAGCGGGCGGTTAAGTACGTCACCCTGACGCGATTCAAGGATGAGACGAAGTTTGAGCACAAGAAACGCTACATGAATGAGCTGCTGGAGTGTCGGGAGTCGGTCATTATTAAGGCGATCGACCGGATGTTTAACCTGATGACGATGTCGGCGGTATTTCCGCCGGACAAGGTACGGAAGAATGTGGTCGAGACGGATATGCTGCTTCTGCCGGTGCTGCGGGAAGCCAAGCGGAAATGGCCGGAGATGTCGCCGCTGCTCTGGGTGCTGCGGACCGGAATACGGGCGGTAAATGATAACCTGGCCTTGGCGCTGAATGTACGTCTGACCGATCCGGATTTTGTGAACCCGCCGGATGCCGTGGACTACTCTTATTTATTGACGGGGGAAGCGACGCCGATTGCATAGCTATTCCAGGAAGGGCTGCCGAGATGGTAGCCCTTTTTATGTTGTTAAGTTGTGAGCTCCGAAAGCCCACATAAAACATCTGTAAATAAGATATACCTAATTCGCAAAATACATTAAGATATGTTCTACAAATGTGGTATAATTATAAGATAATAAACTGGGAAACCAGAGAAAGGATAAAGCCATGGAAGACAAGAACGAAAAGATGCGACATACCCTGAGCCATGTTTTGGCGGCGGCGGTGCAGGAGCTTTATCCAACTACAACCTTTGGGATTGGTCCAGCGATTGAGAATGGCTTTTATTACGATATCGATTTTGGCCAGACGAAGATTTCTGATGCCGATCTAAAGAAAATTGAAAAAAAGATGCGGGGAATTATCGCGCGCGGCTGCAAGATGGTGCGGCGCGAAGTGTCGCGAGCCGAAGCGGTAGACTGGGCGAAGCAACATGATCAGAAATATAAAGCGGAGCTAATCCACGAGCTGCCCGATGGTGAGACGATTAGTTTTTATGATCTGGTTGACCCGCAAGGGAAGGTGCTGTTTACTGATCTTTGCAAAGGTCCGCATCTGGATGACCTAAAGGCGATTGGGGCTTGGAAATTGGACAAAATCGCTGGTGCGTACTGGCGGGGTGATGAGAAGCGTGAGATGTTGACGCGGATTTATGGGTTGGCGTTCCCGACGCAAGAAGAGCTGGATGCTTACGAAGAACAGCAAGCCGAAGCGAAGCAGCGCGACCATCGTAAACTTGGCAAGGAATTGGATCTGTTTTGCTCGTCGGAGCTGGTGGGGGCAGGTTTGCCGCTATTTACGCCGCGCGGTACGGTGCTTAGGGATATGCTGAATGACTTTACGCAAGGGTATCGTTTGCGCTGTGGCTATCGTAAGGTTTGTATTCCGCACATTGCCAATATTGATCTGTATAAGACGTCGGGGCATTACGAGAAGTTTCCAGAGCTGCTGCGCTTTACGAGTTCGGAAAGTGGTGACGAACTGGCGATTAAACCGGTAAGTTGTCCGCATCATAGTCAGATTTTTGCTAGTTCGCCGCGTAGTTATAAGGAATTGCCAGTGAAGTATCTCGAGACAACGATGGTTTATCGTGACGAGCGCAAAGGTGAGCTGGGCGGGCTTTCGCGAGTGCGAGCGATTACGCAAGACGATTCGCATGTTTTCTGTACCGAAGATCAGGTTGAGCAGGTTTTTGGTGAGTTGATTGAAAGTGCCAAAGATCTCTATCGGCGGGTTGATATGAAATTGCGTTTGCGCCTAAGCTTCCGAGATGATGGCGAAGGTTACATTGGCGACAAGAAGATGTGGGAAAAGGCTGAGAGCTCGATTGAACGCATGGCGAAAAAATTTGAGATGGAATATTATATCGGGATCGGCGAAGCGGCGATGTATGGGCCAAAGATGGACTTCATGGCGGTGGACGCGCTAGGGCGAGAATGGCAGCTAGCAACGGTGCAGCTGGATTACGCGATGCCAGTGCGGTTTGGTCTAGAATATACCGACGCTGATGGTAGCAAGAAAACTCCGATTATGGTGCATTGTGCGCTGATTGGCTCGATTGAACGGTTTATGAGTGTGTTTATTGAACATACTGCAGGCTGGTTCCCACTTTGGTGTGCGCCAGAACAGGTGCGGGTTTTGACGGTCTCGTCAGATGCCGAGGCTTATGCGCGTCAAGTGGAAGAGATTTTGCAGGGAATTGAACTGAATGAGCCGGTGCGACATAATCAGTTGCGTTATTCGCTGGATTTGAGTGATGACAGCTTGGGTAAGAAGATTAAACGTGCCACGACATTGAAGATCCCACTAACGATTATTGTGGGGGCTAAGGACCAAGAGGCTGGTGAAGTCAGTGTTCGCTTGCGTGATGGGGAAGAAAAAGTGAAGCTAGCAGATTTGGCGGAGTATATTCAGGGGCGAGCGGAGAAACGATAGAACGTGTTGGGGGGAGATATTATGTTTGACAAAACTATCGTTATCCTAGGGCCGACCGCTTCAGGCAAGACTGGGGTAGCGGTAGAAACGGCTAAGGAGGTTACTGAGCGACGGATTGGTGGATTTACAGGGGTAGAGATTATCTCGGCCGACTCGCGGGCGATTTATAAGGGTATGGATCTGGGTACGGCTAAGCCCAGTAGAGCAGAGCAGGCTGATATTGTGCATTGGGGACTTGATTTGGTGGAGCCCGGTGAGCGTTTTACGGTGGCGGATTGGAAACAATATGCTGAACAAAAAATTTCCGAGATTCGGGCACGGGGGCATTTGCCGATGGTGGTGGGCGGTACGGGATTATATATCGACGCTTTGGTCTATGATTACGATTTTACTCAGGCCGCTAAAGAGACGCAACGCGATCGCCAAGAGATGTGTACAAATTTTTTACTCATAGGCGTACAGACTGATCCAAAGGTCTTGCGACAGAGAATTACCGAGCGGGTGAATAAATTATTTGTGCAGGAACTCTATGACGAGACGGAAAAATTAGTACAGCAGTATAGCTGGGGGAGTCAGGCAATGAAAAGTGATATTTATCAGTTTGCCTGGGGGTATTTGCAGGGGGAATATAGCCTGGAGCGAGCGAAAGAGTTGGCGGTTTATGATGACTGGCATCTGGCGAAGCGGCAATTAACGTGGTTTAAACGGAACAAAAAAATTAACTGGTTGCCACTTGCGGAGATTAAGGAATACGTGATAAAATGTATACAGGATGAGCAAAGAAAATAATACACCAATCGAAAAGTTGTTCGGCTCCAAAACTCGAGCTAAACTTTTGGAATTATTCTTTGCAAATACGAACAAATCTTTTTATGTGCGCGAGATTACTAGGGTGATTGAGGAGCAGATTAATTCGGTGCGGCGTGAGTTGATGAATTTGGAAGGGATTGGCGTGGTACGGAACGAAACTTTTGATAACAAAGTGTATTATGCAGCCAATATGAAACACCCATTTGCGCATGCTTTGCAAGAGATTTTTGCTCCGCATAAGGTGGTCGCCGCTACGAAGGTGCAGGAGATCAAACGTCGCCCGTCGAATAGCTGGGACGAGTATATTAAGCCAGTTTCGCGGTATTTGCGGGGCATGGCGCTGTTTAATCGTGCGCCAGGGCAGGATGGAATTGATTTATTAATTATTGGTGACGACAAGACTAAGAAGCTGACGCGCTGGGCCGAAGTAGTAGAGAAGAAACAGGGGAAGCCGCTGGATTATGTAATCTTGGGTCGGGACGATTTTCTTTATCGCCTGAGCGTGAAGGATCGATTTGTGATGAATATTTTGGAAGACGCGGAGATTTCTGAGTTGTACGACCCCGAAGAAATCATTAAGCCAAGCCCAGAAGCAGAAATCTAAAGGAGGAAATATGTTTGAGATTGAGTGCAAAAACCCAGATGAGATTATTCTCACCACGAAGAAGACCAGTATTAAGTTTAATGTGGCTAATGAGACGATCAGTGCAAATTTGAACGTTGGCGAGATTCAGGGGCCGGGTGAGTTTGAGATTGGCGATGTGGCAATTCGTGGCTTAGCTACGGGCGATAATGGTCGTACAGCTTATGAAGCGGTGATAGGGAATGTGCATATTGGTATTATTGGCGACAACGAACAGGCAGCCATGCTAGATGAGCTGGGTGTGTCGGATGTATTATGTACATCGTCGGTGCGCGCAGTGCGTGAAGTAGAGCC
Source organism: uncultured Candidatus Saccharibacteria bacterium (assembly GCA_964621655.1). Classification (GTDB taxonomy): domain Bacteria; phylum Patescibacteriota; class Saccharimonadia; order Saccharimonadales; family Saccharimonadaceae; genus Nanosyncoccus. The sequence goes on from CAZUNS010000022.1 coordinate 6,478, forward strand.
AAAGGTGGTGATAGCAATGGGGAATGTTGACGGTATGGTGATGGAATTGAAGTTGACTCCACGTGCCGAAAAGAAATATAAGCTAAAGAATTTTGATGCATTGCCAGCCGCGCTCGAAGTAATTGCTCTGACGTAGGGGTGTTTTAGATGGATGGTGCTCTATTGTTGATAAACATATTTGGAGTAGTTTTGTATGAGCGGTGAGAGTATTTTGACGCTGGTGATTATCTTTGGGGTGATTTTAGTGTCGATGGTTTTGCACGAGTTGGCGCATGGGTTGGTAGCGTATTGGCTGGGCGATAATACAGCCAAAGACGACGGACGTTTGACCTTGAATCCTTTGAAACATCTCGATCCGGTTTTGTCGTTTTTAGTCCCGATTTTGATGTTTTTTAGCGGTGGGCCGATTTTTGGCGGAGCGAAGCCGGTACCAGTAGATTCGCGCAATCTTAAACATGGCGTCTGGGGTATGGCGCTAGTGGCGATAGCAGGGCCTTTGACGAACTTTTTGATCGCGCTAGTTAGTTTTTTGATTGGTTATTGGTGTGGTGCTTTGACGGTGGTGGACGGCACGCTTTTCTATATGAATGGTATAGGCGGGCAAATTGTGGTGCAACTGGTGGCGGTAAATCTAGGTTTTGGTGTGTTTAATTTGATTCCGATTCCGCCGCTAGATGGTTCGAGAGTTCTGTATGCTCTGATGCCAGACGAAATCCGGGATTTTATGGATAAGATTGAGCGATTTGGATTGGTGTTCGTGATGATTTTTGTAATTGCTCTGCCTAGCGTACTCTCACAAATTATGGGTGGGGCGATTTCTGGGATTTTGACAGCGTTTGGGTGGCTGGTGGGGGCGTGACTTTTTGGTTTGACTGGAGAGAGTGGCTTCAGTATCGTCGGCGAGCGGGGCTTCAATACTCATGGTCGGCTTGGTGGTTGTGGTTTGATATATTTCTCTGGGAGAATCACTGGCTTGGATAGGGAGTTGTCGGCGGCATTTATGGATATCTCGAGTTCCGCGAATGATGAGAAGGAGACTAATAAAAAATATGGTCGCACGAAATATATATCCAGTGGCAACATAGATAGTATTGCTGGCTATACCTAAATTATAGGGGGATGTATCCTGCTTAAATATCGAAATAAAAATGCTGACGATGGAGATTGTACCTAGCAGTACTCCAAGCAAAATTTTGAAGATTCCACGGCGGATTTCTAAAGCTTGTGATTTTTTCATGTTTTGATTATAGCATATCAGATATAGGTATGCTATAATAGAATTAGCCTTGATGGCGGCATGATTTTCCTGAATAATCATGTTTAGGGATTTCGTGGCTCATCTCCGTGGAGATGTCGCATAAGATTTTACCCACCTTGTATATACTACAGGGAAAACATCGTCATCGGGGCTCCTTTAGGAATTATTTGATTTATTTAGGAAAGTTAGTGAAACAACGTATTCGAGTGGCTGGCATTATTCAGAATGGACGCGATGTCCTAATTATGAAGCGTGCCAAAGGGCGCTTGGATGGCGTTCCGACTTGGGAAATCCCAACGGGGAAGATTAAATTTGGCGAACAACCCGAAGAAGCCGTTGATCGTATGCTCGAAGAATATCTCGGGGTGGAGCTCGCCGAAAAGATTGAGCTGAGAGACGTGATTACTTTTCTAGCTCCGCAAGGCTCGAGCCAGCTGAGTAATCTATATATTATATATAGCGTGCAACTTGCTAAGGATACTAAGATTAGCCCGCAAGATCGTTATACGGCATATAAATATATTAAATCTGATGAGCTCGCCGGATATCATCTCGACGAAGCTAGCTTGACGGCGCTGGAGATCGAAGGCCATACTGGTGATCGTTCTAATTATAAGAGTGTGGCGAATAGCGCGACGGTCTATGTGGATGGTTGTAGCCGGGGTAATCCTGGTCCGGCCGGGGTGGGTTATTATGTACTTGGCCCGAATGGCGAAGTGTTGGCCTGTGGCGGGGAATTTATCGGCTTTGCGACTTCGCGGGTAGCCGAATATTATGCCTTGAAGACGGGGTGTGAGAAGGCTCTAGAGCTGGGGCTTAAGTCGGTGCGTTTTGTGAGCGACAATCTGATGATGGTAAATCAGATGAATGGTATTTATGCAGTCAAGAATCGTGATATTTTGCCGATTTATGACGCAGTGCAGGAATTATTGAAACAGTTTGAAGCGTGCGCCTTTGTGCACGTAGCGCGCGAGCAGAACGCGCGAGCCGACGAACAGGCAAATTTGGCTGTCGATCGGCATTTTGAGTAAAATTCTGGCTATTGGATATGTAGTTTGTGGGTTGATGGGGAATGTTGTAGTGATAAATGTTGTAAATTTTTTGGCTTTGCTGAGAAAATTCTGCGTATTTTCGGAAACGGAAGCTATGCTCCCGTTTCTCTCGAATACTTGAATTTTTACAACATTTTTTGGTGAGATTATTGATGGGATGGTGGGTTGGGTTGTGGGTGGCAAAAAAGTGCTGCGAAAAACTTGCGGGTTTTGGGAAAGTTATGTATAATGGAGATGTCTAATCAAAATTTGACCAAGTATCAACCGCATTTTGTTGTGGTATTGAGCGTTGAAAACGGCATCGCGAGTTCGTTTGCGCTTAAACACAAAGTGGTTGATCGTACGAATTTTGGTTAGACACCCTCGCGGTGTCGTTTTTGTCTTATGGTTATTGTTCTCCATAGATAAATTAGCAAGGGATAAAAAGATTAAAGAGCAAAATAATATTAGAAAAACTGGACTTTTTTATTATAGTTAAAGTTCGAGCTGGTATTTTACTAACGAAGTTTGGTGACGCTCTCTGGACCGAATCCCCTACGGGGCCGTGGTCCAGAGAGCGTCAGCCTGGCTATAACTTCTTATAGTAAAATACCAAAGCTCGGAAAGAGTTAATATAACAAACATAAGTTCCGGTTTCATAAAACTCTATCTATATTTTATGTATTCCAAATAGCTTGTAAAGCTATATATTGGATAGAGTTCTATTTTTGTTAACTCTTTTTAGGATTAAAAAACGTACACCAAGTAGGGAAT
>CAZUNS010000023.1:0-9173 GCA_964621655.1 uncultured Candidatus Saccharibacteria bacterium
CCATCCATAGGGCCGAGATGATTTATGAAATCCTGGAGAAGAACGGATTCGCGGCACAGAATGTTTCTCTGGGTGTGGGTTCATTCTCAATGCATTGCATCGAGGAAGAAGACGAGATTGTCGTAACTACTCCCGATGGTCAGAAAGTTAAAGGCACGGCAGTCGTGCTAAAACCATTCACGCGAGATACATTCTCGTTTGCCATTAAGGCGACTTATTGCGAGATCAATGGGAAGCCGTACCATATCTTCAAAGACCCCAAAACCGATCGCACTGCCGGTAACAACTTTAAGAAGTCCCAAAAGGGCTGCTGTCTGGTAACAAGGGTAGGGAATGAATATCAGTTCACAGACGGATTGGACTGGGATGCTGTCAGTGACAACCCCGCCAACGAGCTGAGAACTATCTTCAAGGATAGCCAGATGATTATCGATGAGCGACTCTCCGATATTAGGGATAGACTCAATGGAGGTAAATTCTAATGAACGAAACAATTAATATCTTTGGTCTCGAGAAAAGATTCCTGATCACTCCGGAAAATGCATTGGAATATGCAGACAAAATCGGCGAGTTCCTGAAAAAAGGACTTGCTAAGTCCGGTATGGAAGGTTATGTTCTTGGCATCTCTGGCGGATTGGATAGCGCAGTTGCGGCCTATCTCTGTAAGAGAGCTGGAATTGAGTTGTATCTGCTGATGATGCCTTACGGACAGACCATGCGGGATACTGGCTCCGACGCTCGTGCCGGCCTGGTAATTGCTAATTTGGGGCTTGAGAACCAATCCATTCTGATCGACATCAAGCCCGCCTGTGAAATAGCAAACCGACGTAGGGATGAGTATGCGAAAAAGTTTCCGAGCAATCATGCTCATGCTGCAGCAAATCTCAGGCTTGCATCGGAAAACCGGCGCGCTCGTCAGCGCATGATTGAGCTTTATGACTTTGCACAAGTGCACAGACTCTTGGTGCTTGGCACCGACAATCTCGATGAGCATTGTCTCGGGTATTTTACCAAATATGGAGATGGAGCGAGCGACATCGAGCCGCTGCAGTTTTGCACGAAACGTGAAGTTCGTATCCTTGGTAAGGCCATGGGTGTTCCCGAGTCCATTCTGACATGTGCGCCGTCCGCGGAACTGTCGGATGGGCAGACCGACGAAGGTGATCTTGGTTTTAGCTACGATGCGTTTGATAATCTGGTGCTCACTGGGTTTTCTGGTTCTCAGGAGATATATCAGAAAATCAAACGGCGTTGGTCGATGAGCCAGCACAAGCGTGAGTTTCCGCCGGCATTCAATGGCTAACCTTTAGCCTCCTTAAGAAGAAAAGCCCCGAGTTAGTCGACTCGGGGCATCTTTATTATGGGAAACCCTAGCTGGGTCAGGGTTTCTGTTCTGGGTAGATTACTTTTAATGGGACTTAACTTTTTACAGTACTAAGTCAGTGCTATTGACGATATGTATGCCGTGGAGTGCGAATTTCTTAAAGGCATCCTGCATCTGCTTTTCAAAGCCCGGCACAGGGCTAGTGCAATCCTTCAGGATGTAGAAGTGCTGGAGAATTTCAGAATCCCAATTGAAAAACTTTGCAATCTGTCCGACAGACTCGGGTAAGCAATGGCTACCGGCTTCGCCTGCGAAAATAATCTTATTCCACTTGATGCCTTGCGGCTCGCCGGTGCGCGAGTTAAAGTCTGCAATAGCATCAACCACGTCCTGCATAATCCATTCATCAGGATTGTATTCAGGCTCCAAAATACCATACATTTCGCTGTAAGGGTCTGTACCCTTAAAAACGATAATAGGATTGATACGCCGTACGGCGGAATGGAAGGTGATCATCTGCATCAGCTGTGTTTCCACGTTCCAGCCAAACGTTCCTGCGGGGGTGTGATCCGGCCAGATCAATATGCCGCCCTTGCCAGCTTTTTCCAGCGCAGTAGCACAACTAAAAGCCTTATCGGGCCTGTCGCCTACAAAATGGAATTTGCCAGACAGCATATCGGCTGGCGTGATCAGGGTACCAGGGGATATGGGTGTTCCGTTTTGGTCACGCCACATCATGCGGTTAAAAATCTGGTTTATGTAGTGTGTGTCGAGAGAAATAAAAAACTGGGTGATTTTCTCGAAATTGTTGTAAGTAAATCGCGTCAGTCTCTCGATATCTCCCTTAGCGCCCGGGACGCTTAGCGAACCATAAGGCTCACCATCGGCGACTTCACGCATGCTCGGCAGCGTAAAGTCATTTTGCGGATCGATGACAAGAAGCAGGATACGCTGGAGATCGCCGCTAGCCGGCCAGACATTCTCCCGGAGCGCCAAAGTAACAACTTCAGACGGGTGCCTGAATTTGCCGGTCGCGATCTCGTCGACATGGACAATTTCTTCATACTTAGTTTTCAACATGGACTGATACCTCCTAATTCAAATGAAATAAGTTTGTCCTAGGGAACGATGTCTTCTAATCTATCCTGTAAAGGAGCAAAGTCTTCCAAAAACAACGCCACCCAAGACCTATACTACCATTGTAACATAGATAGTGATAATTGTCAAGGGATAGAGCATTTGTGTCGCCATTTCTTAGGAATAGAGTCGTTCTAAGCTATTCACAATCTGCCAGAAGTATGCTATATTATTAACAGACGCCGCGATAGCTCAGTGGTAGAGCACTTCCATGGTAAGGAAGGGGTCTCGAGTTCAAATCTCGATCGCGGCTCCATTTTTTATGCGATAGACCTTAAATTAACGTGATCGCAGAGAAGCGCCTTCATGTTTCAGGAAATTAATCGTATCTCGCATAGCGTCGTCAATGGTCAGCGCAGTCTTCCAGCCCAATCCGTGTGCAGCAAGCGTTGGATCGGCAAAGAACTCTGCCAAATCACCCGCGCGGCGCCCAGCCACTACATAGGGAAGTTCAAAACCGCTAGCCCGATTAAAAGCCGTAATTAATTCAAATACCGAATGTCCTACGCCCGAGCCAAGATTATAAATCTGCACGCCCGGGCGGATTTTTTCTAACGCGGCTAGATGTCCGCGCGCCAAATCTACCACATGAATATAATCGCGAATACAACTACCATCCGGAGTAGGGTAATTATCGCCGAAGACCGAAAGCTTCGGAAGTTCGCCAGTCGCAACCTTCATGATGAACGGCATTAGATTATTCGGCTGGTCATTGGGATTCTCGCCCAGCAGGCCAGAACTGTGTGCACCAATCGGATTAAAGTAGCGCAAAATCGTTACTTCAAGCTCGGGATTAGCAACGGCGGCATCTTTCAAAATTTCTTCAATCATGTACTTAGTCTTGCCGTAAGGGCTAGAAATTTGCCCGCCCGTCCGCATAGTCTCGACATACTTAGGAGACTCCTGAATCCCATAAACAGTCGCCGAAGAAGAGAAGACGATCTGATTGACACCATATTCTTGCATGCACTCGAGTAAGTTAATCGTACCGCCTACATTATTCTCATAATAGCGCAAAGGCTGTTCGCAAGATTCGCCAACTGCTTTCAGTCCCGCGAAATGAATTACCGCATCAAACTTACCATCCCGAAAAACTCGGGCCAGAGCTTCAGCATCGCGCAAGTCCACTTCGTGAAACTTCGGCTTCACGCCAGTTAGCTCGGCAATCCGATCTAAGATTTCGATTTTACTATTATATAAATTATCCAGAATTTCTATTTCATAGCCAGCCATAATCAGCTCAACCGCCGTATGCGAGCCAATATATCCCGTCCCACCAGTTACTAAAATCTTGCGCTTATTCTCTGTACTCATTAGACTTATTGTAACATAATTTGGCCGTGCTTAAGCCGCTTCATCATATTATTAATCGAGAATTGGTCGAGCATCAGCAGCAAGCTGATTGGCGCTGCAGCTAATACTGCCATAATAAAGAACAATATATCCGGACTAAATCCGAGCATTAATACCGAAGTCGGTGCTTGGTAATAGAAATTCGCCATTAGCCCCGTAAGATATTCCGCATTTATCCCGCTAAAAATCAGCGCCAGAATCATCCCGCCAATTAGTGATGTAATAATGATACAAATTCCGACTTCAATCAGATAAGTTAGGGAAATAATTAACAAATCACCAGTAGTACCGCCAAGCGTACGATAGATAATCATCGAATGTAAATTTTGATCGAGCAAATAAACATAAGTTGCAATTATAATTATGATGATAATGATTAAGAAAATAGTTTGGGTAACTTTTAGCAAAGTATGTTCAAATGTCTGGTAAATATTAAGTAAATTACTAAACGGTTCGGTAATACCAATCCTTAAGCCGTGTTCAGTCACATATTGATAATATTCATAAGCGGCGGCCGGATTAGGGAACTTCACCAAAAATAGATTTGAGCCGCTTTCGTCTGCCTGCGCGAGCGCCTGGTAATAATAATCATCAGGATAGCGCGCATAAATCCCATCAAGCAACAAATCAAGCAGATGGAACTCGGTCTGCGCCGAGTCTACGAACTGTCGCCCTGCTCCCATAGCTACTTTATCGCGGTCAACTTGAGCTAGCTCGGCCATATAATCCGAGACAGTCGGAAAATCCACCGTCGCCGCGAGCGACATCTCTGCAACCATCTGCCCGCCGTATTCCGTGACGGGCTGGGCTACTTGCGCGGAGTCCTTTGCTGTGGCGAGCGCCAATACTACTTGTCCATCAGTAGCCGGGGAAGATGCACGGATCAAAATCTGCTCTAGCCCCGTCACCGTTAGTGCAAGGCCGATCAGGATAATCAGCGGCAAGCTAGCAGCGAGCACCGAGAATGTCACTACTTTACGCTGAGCAACAAAATCCGCGTGCCCGAGCTTAATCAGTTGGAATAGTTTCATAATCAATCTTAACCTCGGCATTTGGCGTGGGCGTATCGCCTAGTTCGGTGACATGCCCATCGGCCACCCGGAGAACCTTAGTAGCAATCGGGAAAAACTTCTCGTCATGACTAGCGACAATCATAATCGTTTTCGTCTTTTGCCAAATCTCATGCAAAATCTCTACGACATTATGTGCGTTATCTGGGTCGAGATTATTCGTCGGTTCATCCGCTAGGACAATCTGCGGACGCATGAACAAAGCCCTAGCAATGCAGGCTCGCTCAACTTGGCCACCAGAGACGGCATCGGGCTTGCGTGCTAGAACATCAGTAATCCCCAGCATCTCGGCTAATTCCTGCACGCGCTCTGTTTGCTCAGCAGTACTTAGGTTCGCAAAAATCCCCGGCAGGCTAATATTTTCCGCTAGCGTAAGTTGGGGCTGCAAATAAAACCCCTGAAACACAAAACCAACTTTATGCCGATAAAAATCCGTGCGCGCCGCCGATTTAAGCTGATTAATGTCCTGATGGTCGACCAGGATTTCGCCCGTCGTGGGTAGCTCCAGCCCGCCGATAATATTCAGTAAGGTAGATTTGCCAGCACCACTCGCGCCAGTCAGTACCACAAAACTTTGGTCGGGAATTTCTAGATTGATCTGCGACAAAACCGTCTTGGGCCCAGTTTTTACCTTAAAAGTTTTAGAAATATTACGCAGAATAATATTAGGCATAGTTTAATTTTAGCATAAATGTTATAATAAATACAGATATGCGAGTTATTCAGGCAGTGCGGTTGGGCCATCAAAGCTTGGTAGGGCATAAACGACGTAGCATCTCTACGGTTATAATCATGAGCGTGCTGTTTGGTGTGCTACTAGGCGTGGTTTTTGTGGTGCAAGGCCTAGAAAATACAATCCTAAATGCCGCAAATACCGCCACGGACGGCAAATACTACCTGTTATTCTCGACCAATCTCGCGAGTTGCGAGTTTGGTGTGCCTGCTGCATCCGCCCCTACCGGCACTAACGAAAGTCAAGACAATCTCGCCAATGAATACCAAGATAGCACAGAATCTTATCTTACCAAATGCCCCGAGCAGACTTGGATGTCAGATATCGCCGCCGAAGTAGCGCAATATCACGGGCGGATCGTGGTGGACAATTCCGTTGCGGCATCGGACAGTCTAGCAAATTTTATCCAATACGACCTTGATCAAGTCCCATCCGGTAATTTGCCAGTATTAGTAAATCTCAGCACGACACTCAGCAAGCTCGACCTAAACATCAAGGGAGACAAGAATTATCGGACTTGGCAGGCCGTCGTGAAACAAGTCGTGCCAGATTTACTAGGTCAGACCTATTACGACGCTGCCTATGGCCGCAATCTCACCATCGTAGGAATCTTGCCCAGCGGGAACCTAACAGAAATCGGCATCGGTCGGCGTGCTGGCAGCGCATCATGGAACCCGCTAGACATCATGCTCGGTATGCTCAGAAACGGCGCGCCCGCTAGCCTAAGTAGCGTCGTGCTAGATACTCCAGCCCAGGATATAAACTCCGACAATGCTCTCGGTCTCAACATCGAGAATTACGAGCTGCGCGTAGCGGTGTTTGATGAGTTCGACGACATCGATAGCTATCTCCGCGCGCAAGGTTGCATGACTTTGCAGCAAGAATTCTGCCAAGGCGGGGAATCTACTGGCGCCAGCGCCGCAGAGCCGCCCAGCTATACTTTTGCCCAAGTTTTTGCCAGCCAAGTCGCCGATGTAGCCTACTTCGAGACAATGCAGAGTATCTTGCGGGTCGTCGAGCTCGCCGTAATCGTCATCGCCGGGATCGTGATGATCCTTACCTGCGTCAAGATGATTGGTGCCGAGACTCTGACCATTCGTCTATATCGCTCAGTCGGCGCCAGTATAGGGGATATTTGCCTAATCTATCTCTCATACTTGCTAGAAATCTGCCTGTTAGCGGTAGGTTGCGCGCTCGTCATCGGTATCTTAATTGCCCTGATCGCCAGCATGATGAACGGATCAGCACTTAGTATCATGCTTACGGCAGCCTATACTAGTGTCTATGACGCGCCAATTATCCTGATGGGCTGGAATCTCGATATTCTGCAAATCTGCGGCGCAATGATACTGGTGGCGCCAGTCTGCCTACTCCTATGCCTACCGAAGTTAAACAAAATGTAGTTTTTATTACGCTGTTGCTTGCAAGGAGTGGGCGACGTATGCTAAGCTAGAGAATAAGAGCAGAAATAGCGCTTGGTATTAATTATTGGTCGATAAACTAATAATAATTTAACAGTGTGAAAGGCGTCTCATATGGGAAGAGTTTCTTTGGAAGAAACGGTTGAAGTCTACAAGACCAAGACTGTTTACAGACAAAAAGTTATTCTTGACCTAAACGGCCAAGAATAACAAACAATTCAATATGAGTCCATTTTAACATTCTTAGATAAAAATATCAACCTTTTCTGCTCTTTTTTTGGTGCAGAATGATGATTTTTTGGAGAAAATAGCCAATTTTAGGCTATTTTTGCAGTTTTTGTGTTTATGCTAACAGGGGTGGAGAGTTGACGAGTTTTGGTAAAAGCAGGGAATTTTGGCCATTTTATGGTGTGATTTTGCATTTTAAGCCTAGTTTTAGGCAATTTAAGCGACTTTTGGCTCAGAGAGCCGTCCTATAGTGGTTTTAGTTATTTGGCGCTTAGAACGGCTCTAGAGAGCTTAAGATGGAAAACTGGCGATTTTAGCTAGAATAAGCAATACATCGCACGGAGTAACCAAAACTCCTATAGTAGCTGTACGCCGGATTGAGACCACTACTGCTTAATCTGAGAGAGTAAGTCTCGTCGCTCTTATACGCAGTACGTGACCAATAATGCCCGTAGGAGTTTGCCTCGCGAAACCCAGTATTGTTATAGATGCACCCAGCGGCTAAGAAGAAGACACCACCAGTTGCTGCAGTTGATGCACCTAGCCACCTACCATTAATACTATTAACGGAAGTCCAAATAGTAGTCCATTTATCGTATAGTGTTTTAAAATCACCACTAGAACCACCTTTAGGAAGCCTCCAACCTTTAGGGCAGATACTGGATGATGCTTCCGCACCTCTTGATGTAGCGCTAGAACAAGTCCCCGCTGTAGCGGCGCACCAAGAGTAATAATAACCATAATTGGATTTGTATATAGTAGAGTCGCCTAAACCATCCATGTTAAACTGAGCTTTATTGTCACTTTCTGTACCTGACCAGTCTCTAACATTGGTAACGTTGGTAGCGGTATTAGCAACGTAATTTGATGTGACGTCGGAATTTGCTGATGTGAGCGTATAAGAGCTCAGGTCTAACTTTAGGTTATCTACCATCCAACAATTACCATCAGTAAGTTTACGGACAGTATATTGTGTATTGCCACGTCCCGAGTCGGTAAGAGATTTTTCTACTCCAGTAGCTACGCTATCGCAGATTGACGCTGTCATGCCTTGCATAGTAGAAAGGCTACTTGGAAAAGCAGATAATTTATATACCGCAAAGAGAGTAATATTTGGATTAGTAGACTTTATCGTAACTGTATCACCAGGCCAATATTCCACCTTGGTACTATTATCAGTATTGTAACCGTCAAATTTATAACCCGATTGAGTAGTAGTTGGCACGGTATCTGGAATCGTATAAGTATAGCTATTACCATTAACAATGCCGCTCGTATTATCGGGTCCTCCAGTGCCGCCATTCATATCATAAAAAACTGCATACCCCATTAAAGCTCGGGGTGTAACGGTTAGGTTTAGTTTTACATTGGCCTTATAATGTCCGGATGCAGCAGTATCAGCAAACTTAGCTGCAAAGACCAACTTCCTTGTAAAATCTATGGCGTATTTAGATATAATAGGATTGTTAATTGCATCAGTTGTAGAGGTAGTTTTAGTAATAGTCTGATCACTACCAGTAAAACTAGCATAAGTCATATCTTCTTCTGCTACAGTTGTATTATCCCAAGCATACCCCCATGTATTAGTTTCCATATCCGCTAAAGTCTTATTGTCTGCTCCTGTAATAGTAGTATCACCACTAAGTCTTATTGGACCATTGATAGTGAGAGTGTATTTAGCGATATTATCTGCTTTAATTTGCACGGTATGGCTAGAGTATATGGTATTACCTTCAGTAGTAACATTATCGACAAAATCATCATTATCTATAATAAGTGAAGTATTGCTATCAGTATAAGTTTCCGCAAGCACTTCTCCATCAACTCCCCCAAAACCTATTACTATCGTAGCATATCCCATAATACCCAGGAGAACAAAGATGCTTAGGACCGGAATACTATTAAGT
>CAZUNS010000024.1:0-8916 GCA_964621655.1 uncultured Candidatus Saccharibacteria bacterium
TTACTGTAGAACTTCAGCTGACTGAAGAAGATACAATAAAAATTGCTCTCTGTCATAAGGCAAAGAGCAATTAACTAAACTCATAGAACCATCTTAACACTCAATTAAAAATAAGTCAACTTTTTCGCTCCTATTTTTGATTTGGATTGAAATGACAGTTTTTTGAACTGTTTTGCGTTCTATAACAAAGACAGAAAATGCCATAATTGCTCAGAAAACGTCTCAAAGTACACTTCGCTTTCGCAATTTTGCGTTCTAAGGCCATTTTTAGGCTTTCTGAGCGATTTTTGGCTCGAAGAGCCGTCTTATAGCGGTTTTGGTTAAAAATCGCTTAAAACGGCTCTAGAAGGCTTTAGACGGGAAATTGGGGTTTAGCTAGAATAGGCAATACATCGGACAGGCAAACCAACGTACCTATTGTGAGTAGATGCCGGATAAAGATACTTGTCTCCTCCTAATAAGAGTCTATACGCAGAAGTAGGATTGTTAGACGTACGTGACCAATAGCCCGCGCTAGAACCTGGTTCGAATAACCCATCGGAATATACATATCCAGCACGATACCAATTAGCACCCCCTAAGGCAAAGTAGGCTGGAGGTCCAGCATCAAGTTTGTTAGACCAAGGCGTATAAGTAGTAGTAGAAAGTGAAGTAATATTAGCGCCATCAGCCTTCATAATATTAGCAAAATCGTTACCAGTTTGATAAGTTGCGATATTAGTAGCTATAACTATACCGCCTTTGGGCAATTTCCATCCTTTGGGACAAATGCTACCAGACGTATCAACGCTATTATAAGATGATGCAGTGCTACAAGTCCCAGCAGTAGCGGCACACCAAGAATAATAATAACCATATAAAGTTTGGTAGCCATTGCCATCGCCTTTGGAGGAACCACTGTTAACCTTTTGTGGGGCTTTGGAGAACTCATCTAAAGTTTGAGTGTCAGTCCAAGCATTGGTATTAGCGGTATCAAACCGATTAGGCAAGGCGCTAGCGGGATAGTCAGACGAAAGATTATCAGACTCAGCAACCGTAGCAACACCAGCCTTAGTTAAATCCAGAGTAAGATTGCTTGTCATCCAACAATTACCATCAGAAAGCTTCTGAACGGTATAGGACTTTTGATCACGGCTATCTTTTAGTGTTTTAGGAATATTTGTAGCATTCTTACAAATGTCTGCCGTCATTTCTTGCATAGTCGTAATAGTATTCCATGCATTAGCTTTCCATACAGCGTAAATAGATCTTGTATTATTAGATGACGTAAGTTTTATAGGTGCACCAGGCTTATACACTATGGTGGATGCCGACGACGATGTATCCCATCCGACTAGTTCGTACCCAGTCTTACTTAAGCTACTACCATTAGCGGCGTAGAAAGTATATGATGAGCTATCACTATTAGCCTGCTGTACAGGCGCAGTGCCACTACCGCCATTAAGATTATATGTTACACTATAGTTATAAGTAGTAACAGTCTTTGGAGTAACGGTAAGATTAAGAGTTACATTAGCCCGGTAATGTCCTTCAGTAGCATTCTGATTGAATTTAGCCGCAAAGACTAACTTACGAGTGAAGTTAACCGAGTTATTGGACACGCTATCACCAGATAAAGTTTGTGCGCTACCAGTAAAGCTATTATAAGTCATATTAGCATCGGCAGTTGATGTAGTGTTCCAGCCATAACCCCAAGTATTATCTGTCATAGCTGAACCTTGTTTACCACCAGCACCATTAATAGTTGTTCCACCATTACTTAAGTTAGTAGGTCCAGTAATACTTAATGTATATCCCGTAATATTATCTGCCTTAACTTGTACTGTATGACTAGAATAAGTTACACCATTTCTTACAGTAGCGGTGCTATCAGTTGCAGTGCCATTATCAATGATGAGAGATGTATTAGTATTGAGTGTTTCTGCATAAGCTTCGCCATCAGGTTCGGCAAGTGGTAAACCCATAGTGGAGAAACCCATAATACCCAGGAGAACAAAGATGCTTAGGACCGGAATAGAATGTAATATCTTCTTACTATATCTAGCCGTCGCTAAACATAGAGAATTAGTATTAAGACCTCCCTCGTGACTAGATCTTAACTTTTGATATGGTAGTTTTAGCATCTTTGCCCTCCTTGTAGATATATATTTACCCAAGGATGCCGTATTATATTGTTTTTTACTTGGAATACGAAGCCATCAAAAACTATACATATTCTGGTGTCGAGAGAATATATATTATTGTATTTACATTACAACTTAAATCTTACTCAGGGGCTCACAATCCTGTTCCGACGAATCATAGCCCGGCTGGAGCGGGTCTGGACCACGGCCCCGAAGGGGATTCGGTCCAGAGAGCTCCACCGGATGAGTCGGAATAGGATTGCGAGACTAAAGATTTAAGTTGCTAGTTATAAGTTAATAACAGATTTCCGGTCGTTATTAACTTATCTAATTTATATTTGATAGCCGCAATAAAAAACGGCACCGTAAGGCGCTAACCAGACCAACCAGCAAGTCGGAACTTAGCATAAAATCGATCTGACCCTACGGTGCCGATTTATGATGCTAAATTCTGACAGCTGATAAAAAATCACTTGCTGTATTGTATGTTAATCTGGTTAGCAATACTATTATACTTAACTTCTCCCAGCTTATCAAGTATTGACATTTACCAAAAATTATTCTACCCCACAAAAGCGCCTACGCCCCGCCTACGCGCTTAGTGCACTTCCCCATATTCATGCGCCTGCAATCTCGAGACATACAGCTTCCCAAACGCCCCAATCGGCAGGATAAAAGTACCCAGCAACTCTTCTACTCGCCCCCGAAATCCCAGTTTAAAATTATATACACCGTTCCCTTCTACCGGATAAACCCCGTAGAAATTGTATTTCGCACAATCCTTCTCAAGCGCCTCCTGGATCATGTACCATTGTAGCAAATGCGCGCCGCCATATTTTTGCAATTTACGCACCGATCCGCTATAGAGATAGACAATCTCATTCGCATCTTCTACAAACATCGCAGCCGCCAAAGGAGTGTATTTCGGCTCCGTTACGCTTTTGTCTTCGGGCATTTCCGCCACCATAAACTTCACCTTGTCGCCAAAAGCCTGCTTCATCGAGCGATAATACTCCATATCTGGATCTTTAAATCCGTGCCGTTCCCCAGCTTCGGCCGCAATTTGCTTCAAAATCCCCAGTTCGCCATTCGTCAGCTCTCGCACGCGCACACCTTCACGTTCCGCCCGCCGAATCCGTTGCCGATGATCCGTCCGAAATGCCTTAAACAACTCTTGGGGGTCTTCCCCATGCAAATCCTTCACAAAAGTCCACTTTACCTGCTCGTACTCACCCAAATATTTGTAGCCCAAATCCATCAAAATCCGCTTCACCCGCAAATTATCTGGCCCATCGACGATATTATTATGCGCATCACGGGGCTGAGAGCTAAGATTAGGAGCGATTTCGATCGCAATGCCGCCTTTTTTTTGGCAAAATTCCCGCGCTTTTAGGGTCAAATACTCTAGAACGGCTGAACAATTTTTTTGTTCAAAATCCATCAACCAGCCGCCCGCCACCCGAAAAATCTTTTTGCCAAAATGCCAAGGCCGCGCCAAGAGCAAACCAGCCGCCAAAATCCGATCATCAGCCGATTTCACCCCCATAAAATAACTTTCGCGCCCCAGTTGTTGATAACGCTGGTACATTTCCCAAGATTGCAAGAAATTATTACAAGCAAAATCCAAACTTGCCACTTCGGATTGCGTCAATTCTACAAATTTCATCATCGTCATCCACCTATTAACACTAAAGTACCCCACAAAATGCTTTTTTCGAAGGGAATTCGGACCTACGGGGAGAACAAGCGGCTCGGCCCCGCAACGGCGGGCGCCGAGAACGCGGCCCGAGAAAAAACGTATTTTGTGGAGTACGATTAGTCGAAAAGTAGCATTTCATGAGCTTATTATAGCATAGGGACGCCGTCCTAGGTGTATAATAGAGCTATGTTTTACGAGGTGATACCAACGGAAGTTTTTCGTAGTGGCGGCGGGGTGCTGACTTATTCTTCGGATCTTAAACTTACCGCTGGGCAAATCGTGATTATCCCCTTAGGACGACGCAGCGTAACAGGGGTAATTTACCGCAAAGTCAAAAGCGTAGATTTCCCCACTAAGCCAATTACCCGAGTATTATGCCCTTTTCCGCTACCAAAACACTTACTTAAAGCGATTTTTTGGCTTTCTCAGTACTATCTCACCCCTACACCTGCCGTGGCGGACATGCTAATTCCAGCCGGTCTCGCCGCCCGAAATGCCCTGAAAGGCTATTTAGAAGCCCTAGAAGGCCCTTCTACGCCCGAGAGCCATACCACAGCGGTTATGCCTGAAACCGCCCTTACAGAGCCCATACGCAAGCCCAAGACAAGCATAAGCAAAACACTCCACGATACAAGCATAACCCCTATCCCGCTCAATCCAGCCCAAAAATCCGCACTCAAAGCCCTTAAATCCACCCCTGGCACTACTCGGCTACTTCGCGGCATTACCGGTAGCGGCAAGACTAATATCTATCTCCAGCTAGCCGCTGATACCCTAGCCGAGCAAAAATCCACTATTCTTCTCGTACCAGAGATCGCCCTGACCAGCCAATTAGTGCAAATTTTCGAGCAAACTTTCGGGCAAAAGGTAATTCTCATCCATTCCCAACAAACCATGTCCGAGCGTCGCAAAACTTGGCTAGACATCGCCACCAGCCAGCAACCCAACATCATCATCGGACCGCGCTCAGCTCTACTCACCCCTGTTCGCGATCTCGGGCTAATTATCATCGACGAAGCTCACGAAGGAGCGTATTATCAAGAAAACACTCCCCGTTATTCCGCTTTGCGGCTGGCCAGTTTTATCGCGTCTTGTTGCAAAATTCCCTGTATTTTGGGTACCGCCACCCCTAATATCGTCGATTATCATCTCGCCAAAACCCACAATTCTCTCGTCGAACTTAGCCAAAAAGCCAAATCTACCGCTATCACGGCCCAAACCATCGTCGTCGATTTCAAAGATCGCGCGAATTTTTCCAAAAACCGTTATTTTTCCACCCCACTCTTGACGGCTATCGAGAAAAATGTCAAGCAAGGACATCAAACTTTAATTTTTCATAATCGACGGGGGTCAGCGCCGATTACTTTGTGCGAGAAATGTGGCTGGCAAGCACTCTGCCCAGATTGTTATCTGCCTATGATACTCCATGCGGATAGCTATACCTTATCTTGCCACATCTGCGGTCATGAAGAAAAAGTCCCCAAATCTTGCCCTGACTGCCAGCACCCCGAGATTATTCACAAAGGATTTGGCACTAAATTACTCGAGACCGAGCTCAAAAGCCTCTTCCCACAGGCTAGAATCGCGCGGTTTGACGGCGATAATAAGAAGACCGACGATCTTGCCAGCCTGTACGATAGCGTACGCGACGGCGAGATTGACGTCTTAATTGGTACGCAGACTCTAGCACGAGGGCTAGATTTACCACACTTAGCCACGGTAGGCATTATCCAAGCCGATGCTGGCCTATCTCTGCCAGATTTTGCCGCCGAAGAGCGGAGTTTCGAGCTGTTAACTCAAGTCATCGGCCGAGTAGGGCGCGGTCATCTCGACGTAGCGGAAGCCTATGTGCAATCTTATCAGCCCGATCACCCTGTAGTGCAGACTGCACTCGCGAGCGATTATCCGAAATTCGCCGAATACCTCTTGCAGAAGCGTCGCACTCAGCAAATGCCGCCGTTCACCTATCTCGCCAAGCTTAGCATTACTTACAAGACCGAGCGTACAACCTTAAGCAAAATTCGGCAAGCCCATACCGTACTCTCGCAAAATACAAGCATAGACATATCACCACCCATGCCGGCTTTCCACGAACGCACTGGCCGTGGCTTCACCTGGCAAATTATCCTAAAATCTAGCTCACGCGAACAGCTACGCCAAGCTCTCATACCTTTCGCTAGCAATTCGCAATATAGTATCGTGCTTGATCCGCCATCGTTGCTGTAACGATTATTAGCGTCGCTAGGATTTTGCCTTTCGGAATCCTGAACCTTTTTAGGCTGGGGCGGGTCCGCATTGCGCGAGCGGAATGCGGAAATAGATTAACTATAATCGCAATAAGGAGAGCCCCACCTGGATGACGAAAGACAAAAGCCTAGTGACGATAGACGCCTAGCAGCTTCGGAATTTATCTCGTAGGATAGAATAAATATGGTATAATATAAGCAATGAGACAAATTATCACCACTCCAGATCCACGTTTGCGCCAAAAATCCACCCGCGTGCGCGAAATCACCGACGAAACTCGTGAAATTATCGCCGATATGGTAGCGGCGTCGCTAGATTGGGAGCAGCAGCACCCCTACGAACTTTCGGCAGCCATGGCAGCTCCCCAGATGGGGGTAAATCAGCGCATTATCATTGTGCGTGACGATTTAGATAACAAAGACAATCAGAATTTTACCGCTCTCATTAATCCCGAAATCATCCGCACCGAAGGCAAGCTAGAGACCGAGCAAGAAGGCTGTCTCTCGGTACCTGAAATTTATGGACTCGTCCAGCGCCCACACAAAGTCAAGGTCAAAGCCTTGCTCGCCGATGGCACCGAAGTCCGTCTAAAAGCCAGCGGCTACCTAGCTCGCACCTTGATGCACGAAATCGACCATCTCGACGGAATTCTCTTCATCGACCATATTCGCGACCAAAAAGACGCTTTTTATCGCATGAACGACCAGGGAGAATTACTGCCAGTCGTAAATTACGAAGCTGAGATCAAAAATAACCCGAGTTTATTCCCTGATGACTAAGCCCACAAGCCATTCTCTCGACTCCCCAAAAAGCTCAGCTACACCAGCTACCGAGCAATCTTCCAAATTCCCCGTGATTTTCTTCGGCAACGGACCGTTGGCCGATTTCGCACTCACCACCCTAAACCAAGACGAGAAAATCGAAATTATTTTTCATGCTCGCACCGCCGAAGATTTACCGCGAGCCGTCGAATTAAAGCAGCTCCACCCTACAGCTTTTGGAATCTTAGCGTCGTTTGGCGTACTGATTAAGTCCGACGTGCTCCAAGCTTTCGAGCCCGAAGGTATTCTCAATCTTCATCCATCCAAATTGCCACTTTACCGCGGCGCTTCCCCAATCGAGAGCGCAATTCTGGCGGGCGATACCGATTTTAGCTATTCCATCATGAAGCTAGCCCGCAAAATGGATGCCGGCCCAATCTATCACCAAGCAACTTTAAGCGGACTACCACTAGACAAGCTCGAGATTTACCGTGCGCTGGCGACCGCTGGAGCTAACTGGATTAGCGATCATTTGGGAGAGATCCGCTCCCTAAAGCCAACACCGCAAGACGATAATAAGGCTACTTTTACCCAGAAATTCGATAAGTCAATGTCGGTTTTACAGCCCGATCAATACCCTGCCGCCGAGATTTTTCGCCAAATCGTAGCCTATCAAGGCTTCCCCAAACCCAAATACGAGTTTTTCGGCAAAATGTGTATTATTTTGCAAGCCCACATCGTTGACGCCACCCAAATCGTCTGCGATCCATCAATTATCACCAGTCTCGCTACACCCCTAATGATTAAATGCGCCGATCGCAACTTCGTAGCGGTAGATCTCCTGCAGCCCGAAGGTAAAAAACCGATGGACGCCCGCTCGTTTATCAATGGCTATGGCAAAAAGAAATAATTAGCTCGCCCCACCAAATAAGTGTTGTAAAATTTACAACACTTATCCCTGTTACATCGTTCCTGCTATTGACTTTTTTGGCAAACTGTGCTATAATGAAAAGATAGGGCTAGCTCAAGATGTTTTGTTGCTCAGCTATAATCTCTTGTTTGAAAGCTTGATAAACTTTCGCTACAATCTCCCGAAAATTCGGGGCATTTTGTTCAAGCCAATCCGCCGCCATACTCAAATCTTCAATCTGCTCAAATTCTGACATTTGCTCGTCGGTCAAGCTCGCACCAACCCCCTGCCCCACTCGCACTTCCAACTCTTCTTCGGCATGCTGCATAAAAGCCTGTTTCTCTTCTGCTGGCATATTACCCAAGCCAACTTCTTCCATGAATTTATCATCTACGCGCATAATCTCTCCTATTTCCATCATTATAGCACAAGCAGATACCGATGCCAAGTAACGAGAAGCGCTACTTTAGCCAAAAGTATTTTATGAGACACCTTAGTTCTAGTAGTGCAACAAAAAAACGTCCCTACGGACATCTATCGTATCTGGTGGGCGATAGAGGAGTCGAACCTCTGACCTCGTCTACGTCAAAGACGCGCTCTAGCCAACTGAGCTAACCGCCCGATACCATCATTATAGCAAATAAATTCCCCATCGTCAACCAACTTACAACTACTCCAGCCTATCTACATTTCTAAGTCAACTCTCCGAGCCTACCCCATAATCTATAGAGGCATCACAAATGTACACGAAAAACTGCCGGCGTTGGTTCTATCTACGACATAAGGTCACACATATCATAGATAGAAACACCAGCAGTTTTAAGTCTTTTAGCGCCGGTTACGGCGAACAATCAGGAAGATCGCAAATCCAATCACCAGCCCAAATGCTAATAAGCCCGTAATAATATAGTCACGTTGGGAAATGTTCAGCCCGTTCAACAGATTAATACCGGTATCTGGCACATCTGGACGATCAGGATTATTAGGATCATTTGGATCGCCAGGCTTGTCAGGATCGTCTGGATCATTCGGACCACCTGGATGCGATGGACTACCACCATGGTCTTTGGATGCGTCATAATCCGCCGTCGCGTAGTCAAGGGCAATAATAGTCTTACTATCATTACCGTCATAAGCAATCAAGACAATCTGATATTTACCGCTAGCAAGATCTTT
>CAZUNS010000025.1:0-7157 GCA_964621655.1 uncultured Candidatus Saccharibacteria bacterium
AGAATGTAACTCAAGAGCAAAAAATTGTTGTTATCGTAAACATCGATAACAACAACTCTAACCTAACTTAATTGTAATTAACAACTCTGCTTATGTCAAGCTTTCATTTGGAAAATTCCAAAATCTCAGCTCGTTGCTCTGTTAGTGTCAATAACAATTTATACTTTTATTCTAACACAATTCGATAAGTTAAAGCACTATTTTCTGCTCTTTTAGAAAAGGCAATCAAAACTAGCTTATTCAAACATCTTCCGAATCGCATCGCGATAGATGGCTTTTACTAAGTCTAAATCTTCGGTGTGCTGCTCAAGATATTTATGAATCATAACACCAGAATTAATTTCCAAAACTAAAAGTTCTCCTGTAAAAGTCTCGACGACATCTACGCTACAAAACCTCAGACCGAGCGTCTGCGCACTACGCTTGGCAAGCGCAAAAATATCATCATGTTTGCCGTGTTCAATTTTGCTAGCAGTAGCACCCTGCTGAAGATTAAACTTCCAATTATCGGCACTAGTAGTCTTCATATACGCAAGCCGTTCGGCACCATCAAGCAGAATTACGCGATACTCGTGCCGAATCTGATAAAACGGACAAAGGCTAGCCGTAGGTTGCTCAGCAAAAATCTCTGCCAAAATTGCTGGTACTTGTGTAAAATCAGTCACTTGATAGACAGCTCGCCCACCCGTGCCACAGTTGGGTTTGATTACGATGTGTTGATCGTGTGCATCAAAATAATTTTTCACATAAGCTAGCGAATTGCGCCCGAGCGTATAGTCGGCATGATTGGTAAAATTATAAAGCAAACTATGCTCGACAGCCGGAATCTTGGCGGCATGCAAAATCTCATAAGTAGCGGCTTTGTCATCAGCGAGCATACTAGCGGCAGCCGGATTAAGATCAAACTTATAACCGACAACGTAATGCTTCTCATCGCCTTTGCTAAGTTGCTTGATCCAATTTGTCGAAAAGAATTGCAAATCAATCTGCTCGGATTGGCAAATCTGATGCAATATATTATAATAACTCGGCACTGACGTAGAATTGTTTTCTAGCATATCATATATTATATAACAAGCCACAACAAAAGTCGAATAATTGCGACCAAAGAAGCTAAGACGAGAAACCTTACAAGCTAGCGTAACTTAATGACATCGCTAAAGTAATAATCTCCATCGACTTTTTTGAAGCGATACTGATATTGGTTTAGCAGAGCGCTATGTTTACTTAAATCTGCTTCGCTCACGTTAGTAACTACTGGCTTAAACAAGTTGTTGAAAGTATAAAAACTTTGTTCTGATTTGTCGTAAATTGTAGCGGTAGTTAAGAAATAAATCGCATTACCTTCTTCGTACACTTCATCGACTTGTTCGAGAATCTGGCGTTTAGCGGTGCGGGGGCAGGAAATATTGGGCGCCAAGAAACTGTCGTTTTCTTTGTTGTAGCGAAACTCAATACAATCATAAGTAAAATTCTGCTTCACAAAATAGTCTGCACTACCGTAAAGATTGACAAAAGCTCTACGCATTTGCTCGGCAGAAACTGAGACATTATTGTCATGAGACAAAGTCGGTTTATCGTCGAGCCGATTATACGCCATCGCCAGCAAATATTCTGGCTGAATCTCACTCACTTTGTAATCGTCGCTATACAAATAATACGCCGTAACTTTATCAGCATCTAGGTCAATCTTTAGACTATCAAACAAATAACCATAATTATGTAAATACCAATTTGTATCTTTGATTTCTGGCTCTTCTGCGACGGTCGCTTCGTTGTTATTATTGTCGTTGGAGCAATCAGTTTGCTCGCAATTAGGTTTTAGGAAATCGAAATACTTAACATCATAAAGACAATAGCCAAAATATCCAACCAAAACCGCCAACAAAAGAATAATAACGTCGCGGATAATGAAACCGGCGCGGCGTCGGCGATTTACGCGTCGAACTTGTGCATCTGCAACTTGTTGCATCTCGGCATGGATACTCTCTTGCAACTCAGCAATCAACTCAAATTTACAATTCTCGATTTGCTCGCGCACCTCGGTTTGGAAACTCTCGTGTTGATGTGATTTATTACTAGCTTCGATCTCGATTTCGATTTTCTCAACTTTATCATCGTTGGATTTAGACTTTGTCGTAGCTGTAACTACAGCTGTGCCGTCTGTATTGGTATTATTAGAAGTTTTTTCGACGTTTTCTGCGTCTTTATCCGAATCGGCTTTCGATTCTTTAGTGGTCGACTCTGTAGTAGCCTCTGCTGATTTCGTAGCGTCGCTCGTAGTCTCAGCTTCCGGTATCTGCTCAACATCGACCTTTGGAGTTTTTTCTTCGTTTTCTGCCCGTCCCTTTTGCTCTGCAGCTGCATCGGCCGCAGAATTCTTTGCATTTTCTGACATATTGTACCTCTCTTTGTACCTTGATTATAGCAAGGAACTAAATTTACGTAAACACTTTTGTTATAATTTCTTACCAGTCGAAGCATTGACTTATATACCAAAAACGCTTATACTTATTTTAAGTTTATTTAACTTAAAATAAAGTCATTAACATTCTAATCAGGAGTTATTAAAATGGCAAAAACAACTGCGAAAACTACTAAAACTGCCAAGACTAAAACCATGGCGGCAAGCGCTGCACAAACCGCGCGCGAAATCCGCATCCCAGAGAATTATGAACCAATCGGTATGTGGGGATATTTTGGTTATGAATTTCTATTCTCGATTCCGCTCGTAGGCTGGATTCTTTGCGTAAGTTTTGCTTTGATGGCACATAATCACAATTTGCGTAACTTTGCACGTTCGCAATTTTGTTTCTTAATTATTTATATTATTATTTTCTGTGTCTTGGCTAGCGTAGGCGTACTCAAAGCGGTGGTCGAATCTCTCGGCATGTAATCCCTAGACAAAATCAGATAGCTTATATATAATAGACTTATTGTAAAGGGAGAATAATATGAGTGTAGGTTGGATTATTGCGATTATCATTATTGCGCTAATCGTAATTTTGGTCGCCATTGTACTAGGTACTTATAATAGTTTAGTAAAGTTGAACGAGCGCGTGAACGAAGCTTGGTCGGATATTACAGTACAACTCAAATATCGTGCAGATTTAATTCCTAACGTAGTTGAGACGGTTAAAGGTTACGCCAAGCACGAGAAATCCGCTTTTGAAGACGTGACCAAAGCACGCGCCGCGGTAATGAGTGCAAAAGATGTCAAAGGTGCGGCGGATGCTGAACGCTCGCTCGAGAGTGCCTTATCAAAGATCTTCGCAATTGCTGAATCTTATCCGGAGCTAAAAGCTAATACTAATTTCCAACAACTTCAGTATCAGCTACAGGATGTAGAAGACAAGATTCAAGCGGCTCGTCGTTTCTATAATGCTGGAGCTAAGGAACTAAATACAAAGATCAAATTGTTCCCATCCAATATCATTAATAATATGATTGGCCACTTCCAGAAACGTGAATACTTTGAAGTACCAGATAGTGAAAAGGCCACTATCGAAAAGGCTCCAGAAGTAAGCTTCTAGCTATGTACAAACAAATTGCCGCCAACAAACGAAATACCGTATTAATCATGATGTTTTTTATCGTGCTAATTGCGGCGATCGGTTGCTTGGTGGCATATTTTGCGCAAGATTGGGGAATTGCTCTCTGGGTATTAGTGATAGCAATCATTTATGCTGTAATTCAATATTTTGCGTCAGCGCAACTTGCTGTTTTAATGTCGGGCGCGAAGCAAATCACTAAGCGTGACAACCCGCGTTTATACAATACCGTAGAGAATCTTTCGATTGCAACCGGTTTACCGATGCCGAAGGTGTATATCATTGACGATCCAGCACCAAACGCTTTCGCCACGGGGCGCGATCCGCATCATGCTGTAGTGGCGGCTACAACTGGCCTGCTCGATATTATGGATAATAAAGAACTTTCGGCGGTCATGGCGCACGAAATGTCCCACGTGAAGAATTATGACATCCGGGTATCAATGATTACTTTTGGCTTGGTCTGTATCGTAGGATATATTACTGATTTAGCCGTGCGCATGATCTGGTATACTAATCGCAACGATAGTGACGATAATAGCCCAGTTGGTGTGGTGGTGCTGTTTGTAGTATCGCTGTTGGCACCTTTGGTGGCATCGCTCGCACAAATGGCAATTTCCCGAGAACGTGAATATTTGGCCGATGCATCGGCAGCTCAGGTGACACGCTATCCGGAAGGTATGATCTCGGCTCTCAAGAAATTGGATACGCACGCGCAACCAATGCGTCACCAAAATCCCGCCATGGAAGGTCTATATATTAATAACCCCCTTAAGAAAGGTACAATTAATTATTTATTTAGCACGCACCCACCTATCGAAAAACGTATCGAACGGCTTGAACACGGTAAGGGGACTTTCTAATGAAGAAAAAAACTAATACGAAGTCGCGTGATAAATCGGGCCCAAAAACCACAGCTAACTCTCAAGCCAAAATCCAGCCGAAGGCCAAAACTCGTTCTAAGTCTAAACTTAAACATTCCAAGTTGTATCGAAAAGTCAAAACTTTTCTGATGCGACAAAAAGCTAATTGGCAAGAATTTCGTAAAGATCGTGTGCGCTTGCATCGTAGTTTTCGGCGTTCGTATCGTGAAGATTACATGCGCAAGACCGAAACGCCAGGTCTTTTATCGCATGCAATGACGACATTTCAAGTGATCTTTAAACATTGGCGAACCTTTTTGCCTTTTATTGGTATTATGACTGCAATGTATATTGTTTTGGTCGGGCTAATGAGCGAAGATTTGTATCAGCAATTCCAAGATTCGATTGACGATTCTAGCGCCGAGCTAGCTAATGGCAAAGTTAGTAATTTTGCCAAGGCCGGTCTATTGCTAATTTCTACAGTTACAACGGGCGGTCTTAGTACAGGCATGGGTGAAGTGCAAATTGTGTTTATGTTATTGCTATTTTTAATTATGTGGTTGACGACGATTTATCTTTTGCGTCATTTCTTAGCCGGTGGCAAGCCAAGATTGCGTGACGGACTATATAATGCCTTGTCGCCATTAATCTCGACCCTTTTGGTATTTGTAGTAATTTTTATTCAGGCCATTCCACTTATGTTAGTGATTATTACTTTCTCGGCCGCAAAGCTGACCAACTTCTTAGAAACGCCATTTTATGCGTTGGTGTATTTTATCTTTGCAAGTTTGATGATCTTGATTTCGATCTACCTACTATCTAGTTCGCTAATTGCCTTAGTGGCAGTAACGGCACCAGGAGTTTATCCAATGCGTGCATTGTTCTCGGCATCAGATTTAATGGCGGGTCGGCGGACACGGTTTATTCTTCGTGTCTTATACTTAATCGTAGTCGTAACACTAATTTACGTCATTACGATTACGCCGGTAATTTTGTTAGACATGTGGCTAAAAAGTATCTGGGAATGGATTTACGGCGTACCGATTGTGCCGTTCTGTCTATTGATCGTAACTTGTTTCGTGTTTATTTATGCGACAACTTATTTCTACCGTTATTACCGTTGGTTATTGGATTATCAGGAAAAATAAATTATGAATCAAGTTGATGCTAGTGAACGAATTAATAAGTTGCGTGAATTAATTAATGATTATCGGTACCACTATCATGTTTTGGATGAGTCAATTATGTCCGAAGCGGCAGCGGATTCGCTAAAACATGAATTAGCAGAACTAGAAAAAGAATTTCCAGAATTAATCACGCCTGATTCACCCACACAACGCGTAGCGGGTAAGGCTTTAGATAAGTTTGAGAAAGTTACCCATGCCGAGCGGATGATTTCTTTGGCGGATGTTTTTTCGGAAGATGAAATCCGGGAATGGGTGACCAGCAACGAAAAACTAGTCGGTACAATTCGTGAATATTTTACCGATATCAAAATGGATGGTTTGGCCTGTGCGCTGCATTACGAAAACGGTTTATTTGTACAGGCGGTGACGCGTGGTGATGGTCTAGTCGGCGAAGATGTTACACATAACGTGCGCACGATCGAAAACGTGCCGCTACGGATTAATGAGCTCGGGCATGTGGAAGTGCGCGGCGAGATTGTGATTTTCAAAAAAGATTTTGCGCAGCTCAATCTTAAACAAGAGAAAGCGGGCGAGAAGCCTTTTGCAAATCCGCGCAATCTTGCGGCGGGTAGTATTCGCCAGCTCGATCCAAAAGTTGCGGCGGGGCGTAAACTCAAGTTTATGGCGTACGACTTAGTGACGCCAAATCTCCCAAAACATAGTGATGCTTACCAAAAACTTCGCGAAATGGGTTTTCGGACGAGCGGCGAAGATAAAGTTTTTACAAAACTAGACGATGTTTTTGCCGAAATTAAACATCTCGAAACTTATCGTCAGGAATTACCTTTCAATACCGACGGTATGGTGATTAAGATCAATGACCGCGCGGTTTATCAAAAACTTGGCATTGTTGGTAAAACTCCGCGGGGCGCAGTGGCGTTTAAATTCCCAGCCGAGGAAGCTACCACCAAAGTAAAAGATATTGTGATTTCGATCGGGCGGACTGGTGCGGCGACACCGGTGGCGATTTTCGATCCGGTGCAACTGGCAGGCAGTACGGTGCGACATGCCAGCTTGCACAATGCGGATGAGATTGCGCGGTTGGATGTGCGAGTGGGAGACACCGTAATTGTCTACAAAGCCGGCGATATTATTCCGCAAGTGAAGGAAGTTCTGACGACTCTCCGTCCAGCGGGTACTCAGGTGTTTGACTATCTAGCCGCCCTGAAGCAGCAGTATCCCGAGCTTGATTTTGAGCGCGCTGATGGTGAAGTGGTTTACCGAGTAAAAGGTGAGAGTTCGGACTTAATCTTGAAGCGGGCGTTAGAATATTATGCATCAAAACCGGCGTTGAATATTGATGGCTTGGGTGAGAAAAATGTGGAAGCTTTGGTCAATGCGGGCCTAGTGAAAAGCATCGCAGACTTATATCGACTTTCGGCAACAAAAGTAATGCAGTTAGAGCGCTTCGGTGAGCTTTCGGCACAGAATTTGATTCGCGCCATCGAGCAAAGCAAGACTCCACCTTTAAGCAAATTCATCACCGCGCTCGGTATTAGGCATGTGGGGGTACAGACGGCGATCACACTAGCACAAGGGTTTGGTACGATTGAAAA
>CAZUNS010000025.1:7257-8389 GCA_964621655.1 uncultured Candidatus Saccharibacteria bacterium
AGCATTCAGCTAAAGCATTATAGGACAAAAAATACCCCGGCTCGTGAGAGTCGGGGCGGATAGCGGATTTTGATGTGTGCTGGCGTTCCTTGATGTCTTTTGTATTACTTATCATTGTGATTGGTCAGCGTTCGCCGTCGTTCGTGGCACGGGCAGGATTATCGATGCGGCGGTAATGTCGCATAAACCAAATCATGCCGAGCATTAAGAGCGGCAGAGCAATGCTGGAAATGAAAAGCGTGTGATAGTAGATACTATCCAAGGTTTGTCGGATTGCGTCGTCTGATATGACGCGCACCTCGAGCACCGCTTCGGTCACGAAACAACCAACCCCGACAACATAAAAGGGCATAGGATTAAATGCATAGGTGGCACCGATGTAGCTGCTGACAGTTTTATCGTAGAATGGCAGAAGCTTGTAGAACAGAAAAAACGCAAGAAGAACGTATCCCATGCCAGTCATGAGACTAATCGTGAAAATCATGCAGGAAACAAAGAAAGAGTTATGGATGACGGACGTCGTCCCGAGCGTAATACAGTCGGGAAAGAGTATGAGAATTGCAAAGATCATTAATGCCATGAATTGGATGAGAACGAAGACGTAGATAGCCTCGAAGAAACGGAATTTGCGCATAGAAAAACCTCACTTTCATAAAATCAGCTATTTAAGATGTGTAGAGAACAGGGAATCGCACTAAAGACAACACCCCATACTACCATTATAGCACACATAGTCAAATTTGTCAATAGTAAAAAGACGTCTCCACCGTAAAAGTGGTATCTGCTTGGCCTGCAAAGTAATAAAAGTTGTGTTACAATAAACTTATATGCCAAAATTTGAATTAGTTTCCAAATATCAGCCTACAGGCGACCAGCCGAGCGCGATTGCGCAGCTTACGGCCGGTTTGGATGCAAATGTACGCGAACAAACTTTGCTAGGTGTAACTGGCTCGGGCAAGACTTTTACGATGGCTAATCTAATTCAGCATTATCAACGTCCGACTTTGATTTTGGCGCACAACAAAACTCTGGCTGCGCAGCTCTATGCCGAATTTCGGGAATTTTTCCCAAAAAATGAAGTGCATTATTTTGTTTCGTACTTCGATTATTATCAGCCAGAAGCCTATATCGC
>CAZUNS010000026.1:0-5990 GCA_964621655.1 uncultured Candidatus Saccharibacteria bacterium
TTAATCTTTAACTTTATCGACATCCTTAACAAAAAACGACACCATAAGGGTGTTTAGACAATTTATCTTGCAGGTTTACCCTAGTAGAAAAACTGTGCCCGTTATGGTGCCGTTCAATTACTACTAGGATAAGTGTAATCATAAAAATTACCCTGCATATATATAAATAAATTGTCTAAACATTTTCATTATAACACACTTTTATTCCGCGCAAGTAGAATAAATATAAACTTAAACAACTTGTGTTTCTACTTACGTTTTGTGATATAATGAAGTTATGAAGAAGTTGATTGTGAAGAGTCAATTGGCTGACCGGGCGAAATTTGATGCGCAGCTTGCGAGTATTGGTATGGAGCTTTCTCCGGTGATTTGGCAGCATGAGCGGGTTTATTTGCCGCACGATTATCAGCCAGCAATGAATTTTCCGCGCTTGGTGATGCGTACGGAAGTTCGGACTACTGAACAACCGGCGGTTTATTCTATGTATCTGAAACGTCATATCGAAGATAGCGGGATTGATTGGGTTAATTTTACGGAAGTGAAGGATTATACCGAAGCTTCGGGGATTGTACATCAACTGGGCTTTCGGAAAGTAGCTGAAGTTAGCCGCCAGCGGCAGGAGCTTTGGCTGGACGATCGTACGGTGATTTATGTTGATAAGGTGGAAGGTTTGGATAATTATTATCTAAAGATTGAAGCTGAGATTAGTGACGACGAATCGGTGGACTTATTGCGCAGAGATTTGTTTAATATTTTGCTGATGCTGGGGCAGACGACTTTTACCATGCAGGCGTATTTTGATCTGATTAACAATCCCGAGCAGCCGTTCTTGGTGCCTACGGAGTAGGGAATTAGTGGGGGTTTCGGTAGGTTGCTGATGTTTCGTGAAATGTTGTAAAAATTACAACACTTTTTTGTTAAATTAATTAGATAAGGACGTCATGTTGATGATATAAGCTAAAAATCCGCAAAGTTTTGCGTTTTATTGACTTATACGGGAAAATTTGCTACAATGAATTTATGATAATACATAATATTCATATTGAAAACTTTTATTCAATAGGCGATGAAATGAATCTAGATTTTGTCGCAAAAGCTGGTAGTATTGAGAAACCGGAGCTATACTTAGAAGCTCCTTTTGGGGAGAGAGTTACCAAAATTGCTTTTTTTGGTGGTGCTAATGCTTCTGGGAAGACGAATATTTTGAGAGTTTTCTCTTTTATGGCGTTTATTTTGACGATGATTAATAATAAACCGCAGAATATGATTCCATTTGTTCAATATCAAAATCGACATGGGTTGCCGACGAAATTGGGCGTAGAGTTCTCGATGACGATGGATGAAAAATATCGTTATGAAGTAAGTCTTACAAACCAGCGTTTCTTGATGGAATCTCTTTATCGCACTAGATTGGTTAAGAAACGTATTGCCGAGACAAGGCTCTTTCTGCGCGAATGGGATGAAAAAAATGAACATTACACTGTTGATATCTCTAAAGAACTTAATTTTAATACCGTGCAGTCCAAGGATTTAATCCAGCTCTTGAGTGATCCGATTAATCAGCATAATAGTTTGATTGCGGTTTTTGCAGCTACTAATAGTACTTTCCGTAGCATTGCCACTCACTGGGGTGTAAGCGTTGGGAATCTAATGGTAACTGGCGCAGAGTCGGACCTGTCAGTAACCGCTTTGGCGCAAGAGGCGGCAGCTAGTATGCATAGCATGCCTGCTGACGCACGGGAGATGATGACAAGAGTTTTACGTAAAGCAGATATTGGTTTTGAACAGATTGTGGAGCAAGGTACGAATATTAAAAATGTAACACAATATAATATTGAGCATCGGTTTGAAGACGGAACGCGCATGACTATTGGGTTTCCATTAGAATCTACTGGTACGAAGCGTATATTGCTGCTAACGAATTTAACGATTCAGATTTTGAACAGTCCGGTTAGTAGTTTTGCCGTATTGGACGAGATGGACGCTTCGGTTCATCCAGATGTATATGCTGATTTAGTGGAGCTCTATATGTCTCCGGCCACTAATCGTAATAATACTCAGCTTTTCTTTAGTTCGCATAACTATGCGACATTGAATCAGCTTGATAAACAGCAGATTTTCCTGACAGAGCGGAATATATCTGGTCAGACCGAGGTTTGGCGGTTGGATGAGATGAAGGGCGTCGAAGCGCGCGATAACTTTTATGCTAAGTATATGTCTGGGGCATATGGAGCGGTGCCGAGAAGGTAGCTAGGTATGTGTCGTAGAGTTAAGCGGACGGCTTTGGTATCTGGAGAGGGTTATCGTGAATATGGTTGGTTAGAGTATTTATGTCAATTGTATCTTGCGCCGGATAAATATGTGCGCGTGATGGATGCTCATGGTGGCAGTCCAACGCATCAGATTGAGCTTATGAGAAATGAATTATACTTGCGAGACTATGACGAAAAGTATGCGCTTTTTGATACTGATTATAATACAAAAAAGACGGCTGGCGCTCAAGAGCGCGCTGGTAAGTTTGGCATTATGACAGTACTATCAGAGCCAAGCGTAGATTATCAATTAGTTGAGTTGCTTACGACGAAACGCAGGATAATACAAAGGGCGCAGAAATCATCGGCTTTAGCAAAAGAAGAGTTAGCAAAACTTTGTATATTGGATGGTTTAAATGACGAAATTGATTGGCCGATATATTTTTCAAAAGATTTGCTAGATACGGCGCGTATTGATAATGCTTGGTTGGATAGTATTATTAAGTTCTTTGAATAAAAGGGAAGACTTAGTGATGTTGTAAAAATTACAACATTTTTATTGGGGGAAAGATGAAATAAAAAAGTTTTTAACGGGGGTTTGGGAAAAGTAGGTATAAAAATCTAGAAAAATGTGGTTGATTTAAAAATAATGTTATGTATAATTAAACGTAAGGGGAAATAATATAAATATTAAAAAGACAAATAAAAGGAGTTATTTTATGTCTAAAATGTCTAATGTTTTGGCGGCGCTTGGCGTAGTTGCTGCTCTTGGTGTAGCGGCTTTGCCTTTGAGTTCGTATGCTGCTGAAAGTACTGACGGTACCGCGGTTAATGAAAACGCCACTGTTAAACTTACGATTGCGAAGAAATTGAGTCTTACGCTTGATACGACTGAAGCTGACTTAGGTGATGGTTCTCAGACTCCGTCGATTAAGGCTACAGTTATTACGAACAATACGAATGGCTATGACTTGAAGATTGCAGGTAGTACTACCACCGGTAGCGTAAAGACTGTATTGACCAGCGGCGTAGTCGCTGATGATATTATCGCGCTTAGTGCTGGCGCTGCTGCTCCGGCTGCGCTTACTGCAGGAACGAGCTCGGTTTGGGGCTACACTGTAACTGGCGATGATATTGCTACTGGCTTTACTGGGGAAGGTGCTGGTAAATATGCTGGCGTGAAAGTTGATGGCGAGACTATTGCTTCTAACGGCGAAGCTACCGCTGCTGAGGGTAACGTAACGACCGTGACCTTTGGTGCGGATTTGGTTGACAATCAGGCTGCTGGTACTTACACTGGTCAAGTTACTTTCACTGCTTCTGATAACGCTGAATAGATTTTGGTGTGAAGAGAAAGTGCCACTCCTTTGTGGGTGGTATTTTCTTTGACGTGATATAATAAGCCAGCAAGTGAAAAGAAAATTTGTTTTTGTCCGAGTGATGCAATTATTTCTACGAAATATGATATACTAGATATAGTAAGGAGGTTAATGAAAAGAATAAAAATGTTTTTGCTGGTGTGCCTGGCCGCCTTGGTGTTTGTCATACCGAGTGACATGGTTTTTGCGGCAGGAGAAAAGCCAGATTATAAAATGGCAATTTCGCCGTCCATTGATGATATGGAGATATTAGAACCTGATACTCAGAGAACTGGTAGTTTTAAAATCTACAATGAGGGGACGAAGGATTTTGAGTATGATGTATCTTTCGCGCCGTATAGTGTAGCGTCGGAAACCTACGAGCCAAGTTTTACCACAGAAAATAAATACACGGATATTCGAAATTGGATAGAGACGGATATTTCGGGGGGGCAGCTTGAAGCGGGTGGCGAGCAAGTGATAAACTACACTGTTAATGTTCCAGAGAATTTTCATGGCGGCATGCAAAGTGCAGCAATCTTAGTTACGATGCGTAATAATCCGGATCAACAAGGCAATATTAGTGCTATTCGTCAAATTGCCTATATTGTCTATGGCAACGTCGATGGCGACGTGATTGAGACTGGTAAAGTTCTAGAGAATAATATTCCAAGTTTCTTATTCAAACCGCCGATTGTGGCTACGTCATTAGTGGAAAACACTGGTAACGTCTATACGCGTGCTTCTTATAAACTGCAAGTTTTCCCGCTATTTAGTGACGAAGAAGTTTATACAAACGAAGAAAACCCAGAAAACAACATTGTTTTCCCCGAGACGAAGCGTTATAGCGAAATAAAATGGGAAGGTGCACCGCAACTTGGTATCTTCCGGGTGCGTTCGACGGTGAAGATTTTTGATGACGAAAGTGTTACTGAGAAGTTAGTTTTCTTGTGTCCGATATGGTTTTTGGTTGTCCGCTTCTTGATTATCTTTGTTGCGATTTTCTGGGTTATTAGTCGCTCTATTCGTCGCAAACGCGAAGCATAGACTATACTTGTTGGGTTAGATAAAAGATGAGTGAGGGTGGGTTCACTTATCTTTTGCATTTAGCGTAAGAAAACTGATGTTCGAGTGTCTTTATGATTGGATAAGCTTGTCAAACAGATAGAAATGTAGTAAAATGATACAAAGAGATACCTATTTTAGTCAAAGGAGTTAATATTATATGTCCATTCAATTAGTTTTGAATAAACGTACTGAGCAGGGGCACAAAGCAAAAGCTTTGCGGGCTGCCGGTCTGATTCCGTCGGTAGTTTATGGTACGGCAGAGCCGATTTTGGCTAGCTCGGCCTATAATGCTACCGAGAAAGCTCTGAGTGAAGCTGGTTATCACTCGCCAATCGATTTAGATATTGATGGTAAGAAGCAACTTGCTATCGTAAAGAATGTTTCGGTGGACCCAGTAAGTCGTCGTATTATTAATGTAGAGTTTCAAGCTATCTCGGCTGATGAAGTCGTTGAAGCGACTACTCCAATCGTAGTTATGGGTTTCGAGCAATCTGAAGCTTCTAAGCTCCATTATGTAATTTTGCAAGTTCTAGAAGAAGTAGAAGTAAAAGCTAAGCCGTCGGATTTGCCAAAAGAAGTGATTGTAGATGGCAGTAAGCTTGCTACGCTCGAAGATAAGCTAACTGTGGCTGATTTGCAGCTCCCAGCTGGTGTAGAACTGGCAGATAGAGAGTTGGCCGGCGAAACCGTAATTGCAAACGTTTACGATCCAGCCGCTGAAGCTGCGGCGCGTGAAGCCGAAGCAACTCAGACTGAACCGGTCGCTACCGAAGAAGCTGCTCCAGCCGCCGAAGAGCCAAAAGCTGAGTAATATATATTATATAGTTTCTGGAAGAACTCGCTTGATTGGCGGGTTCTTTGGCGATGACCAGTGGTTTTGCTTGTTCCGCTCCCCGTTGGTCGCGTATAGTCTCAAAAAGAAGGTAGTACGGCTCCTAGGTTTTTGCTGCCTATATTTTTATCGTAAATATCTGAGCGAATCAACGTTTGCTTCTAGATGGCGCTTTAGGGCGGCTTGGGCGGAGCGAATATTGTCGGGATTGCCCTTCCATGTAAGTAAAACTGGCTCTTGCAAGGCGCGCCCAAAGGCAAAGCTGATCGGCCAAGCATACGGTGCATTCTGGCAGATGGCGGTAAAATTGGCTTGGGTAGTCTTAGCGTCTTGGCCGCCGCTTAGGAAAAGTATACCAGCAAGGTAGCGGGGAACTACGTGACGCAAAATTGCGGCAGTCGCCATACCGATTTCTTCGGCTGTGGCGGGTTTTGCGGCATCTTTGCCGCCAGTAATCATATTGGTTTTGAGAATGCAGCC
>CAZUNS010000026.1:6090-8171 GCA_964621655.1 uncultured Candidatus Saccharibacteria bacterium
AAACGAAAACCGTTATTGTAGGCGGTTCGGACGCGATCAAATAGACCTTCTGTGCCAGTAGTGTAAGTTTCTCCCGTCTCAACGATTTCGGCTAGCCCAGAATCAACCTTTAGGCCAGGAATAATGCCTAATGTGGTAATATAATCTACCATGTTTAGGCCAGTTTTGGCTTTTTGCTTGGCGCTAGTCTCGCTAAAAATAATTGCACTAACATATTTCTCTAAAACGGGCGTAGTAAAGATGAGATCGCGATAAGCTTTGCGCTGGGTCTCGGTACCAGCAATACCAACGCGAACGAGACGCTCGGTAAGGCCTTGTTCGGATTCGTCCATCGCTAAGACGCCTTTCTTGGGCGCCATGATTAACTTGGCGACTAAGCTAAGATTGTCGCGCTTTTCTTTTTCTTTCTTGGCGAGCGCCTGGAGCTTCTTAGCGGAAAGCGAACCGGCGATGGTGGCTTGTTCGGCGTTTAACCTGGCCCAAAGTACGGCATCGGCCGCGGAGCCACCAACCGAAATAACACCGAGAACGGTTGCGACAATTGTCGAATAGACGGTGAGATGAGTCATCATGTCGGTCTTATTGAGCGACCAACTTTCTTCGGCATCACCAAAGATGATTTTGCGGGGGCTGATATGACAAACCAACTGTTTGTTGGGATGATCTACTTCAACTTTGTCGACGATTTCGGCGGCAGGGTGCATGGCCGGCTCATCTTCTATAAATAAAATATCTGCCATTTCGGCCAACCGCTGACCAGCTGGGGACATGCGCTTCTCGGCATGTACGGCGAGCTTGGTAGCGGGAGAGAACTTCAAAAAGTTTTTAAGTTCGTCGACTAATTTCATGGAAATAAGGGCCGAACGGTCTACTAGAATCCATTCGGGTGTACCGCTGGGCATTGACCAATCGGTAGGGTTGCGACTGCTGGGTACGAAATAGGTGATCTCGTCTTTATGACAAAAGATATAGCGGTAGTTATCAGGAGTATCAATCCAAGTAATTTCGCCGTCGTTAAGCTCGGTACGGGAGTTCATGATCTCGGTATTAAGCCCAAGACGGTAGAGAACGGCAAGAGATACTGCAGCGCCACCATAGACGCTCGTGCGTCGGAAGAAACTGTGTGCTGCGCCATTAAAACCTAAGTTCATCCAGTCGATGCCGTTAGCATCGGTCTCAAAATCATTCTGACGATCATCAAGCTTGATATAAACGTCTTTCAGGACATTCCCGATAATCAAAATCTTGCTCATATAATTATTATAGCATAGAAATTATCCGCGTGGTGGTTCGCCGGTTGGTTCGGATAATAATTTCTTGGATTTAATTTCGTAGCGACGACCATTAACTGGCGAGATGAAATAATCTTCGCTCAAAAGATTAACAAACATTGTGAGATCTTTGTCGTCCATGATGATGATTGAACCGTCGTCGTCGGTCATAAGTTCTAACTGCATATCATCGGCGTAATCAATTAACTTGTCTTGGGGCATTTCTTCGGCAATATCGAGTGCCTGTAATTTCTTGACTAAAGGTTTTTTGTCTTGCAAAAGGGTATTTAGGGTAAGACCTTCGGCAAAAGACAACTTATACTTCTCGGTAAGTTCTTTGGCTTTTTCGTCAGCGATGACTTGGGACTTATAATCGTACTGGAATAAGTTTTCAAACTTGGATTGATTAAAGATAATAACGGTGCCATCGATGATTGCGACTTGATTGTCGTCTGGCATCTTAAGCGCAACTTCGGCTGAGAATGGTTCGAAGCTCTCGCCATTCAGCTCCCAGCTAGTACCGCCTTTGAGTGCGGACGATGGCGAGAGAGCCTTGGCAATGTAAAAGACTTTGGTCTCACCATCATCACCAGGATAGGTGAACTTAGCGATGATACCTTTAACTTTTTTAAATTCGTCTACATGATCATTCCAAGAATCGATATTGCGATACTCGTGTTCGATGAGATGAATTAAAGTCTCGGCGCGACCAACGTTGCTGAGTTTGGTGCGATAAATTACTTTGTCTTCACCATCGGACTTTTCGTATTCGCGACACTCTAGACCTTTGTCAGCTTCTTTAATAATATA
>CAZUNS010000027.1:0-6220 GCA_964621655.1 uncultured Candidatus Saccharibacteria bacterium
GTAAACAAGTATTACATTCTATTCCGGTCCTAAGCATCTTTGTTCTCCTGGGTATAATAAGCTATAACGTTGGTTTATTTAATACTAAGCTAGGTTTTGGTATACCATTAGTAGAACCTGATGGAGAAGTATATGCTGCAGAAAGTACTACTAGTAATAATACATCACTCATTATAGATAATGGTACAGCCACAAGTAGTACAGCTATAGTACGTAATAATGTAGCTTATTCATCTCATACAGTACAAGTAAAGGCAGATAATATTACAGCATATAGCCTTACTATCAATGGTCCAGTAGGACTTACGGGTAGTACTACTATTACTGGAGCAGGCAATAAAACTCCTGCTAATATGGCTAATAATACATGGGGATATGCTTTTGCTCCTAATACTACTAATAATGAATCTACACTATCATACCAAAGCTTTAATGGTAATAATCAAACCCTAAATAGTAGTAATCCTTCCGTATCCAATAACTCAGTAGACTTTACTAGAAAACTAGTCTTTGCGGCTAAGTTCAGCCAAGATGCGGCAGAAGGACACTACAAGGCTAATGTGAAGTTAAACCTAACCGTTACGCCGAAAGCACTTATTACTTACAGTGTTACATACAATGCTAACGGTGGAAGTGGTACTGTTCCGACAACACAATCCTATACTACTTCCGATACTAGTACTACTATGTATGCAGCAGATGGTAGTGGTTTAACTAAATCTGGCTATACACTCGCTGGATGGGCTACGTCTAGCTCCGCCACTACGGCTACTTATGCTAAAGGTGGTGTAATTAGTTTAACGTCTAACGATAAAACTAGAAATCTCTATGCGGTGTGGACTAAAGTTGGCTCTACTTGGGATACGTTGGTATATATGCAAGATATGACGGCCGATGTATGCAAAAATGCCACGAATGGAGCTACTAAGGCATTGATCGATAGTCGCGACAATAATTCTTACATTGTTAAGAAACTATCTGATGGAAATTGTTGGATGGTAAGTAATATGACGTTAGATTTAAGTGTAGTAGACCTTACACCTAGTGATTCCGATGTTTCTACTACTTACACTAAAGGCAAGGCTACTAAGGTTACCGATGCTGTAAATTGGTCAACTGGTAATGCTAAGGCTCAGTGGACACCGCAAGTCGCATTAAATAGCTCTGGCGCTAGCTCTGGTGATGGTAACGGCTATCAATCATCCTATGGTTACTACTATTCTTGGTGTGCCGCTACGGCTGGAACTTGTTCCGCAGCTACATCTAACACTGATGCCTCTGGTAGTATTTGTTCCAAAGGTTGGAAGTTACCAAAAAGCGGCACTACTTTAGCTACCAATGATTTTGTTACGCTCATGAACTTAGAGAGCGCTAATCTAACTTCGGTTTCTATAGCCACTTATGTAACCTGGCCTAGTAAACTTAATGCTGGTCCTCCGGCCTACTTTGCCTTAGGTGGTGCCAACTGGTATCTCACTGGAACTATCAATTCCAGTGGACTTACAAACCCGGGCTCACTTGCCACCTATTGGTCACGTACAGCTGAAGATGGTGCCAGTGCTTACACTCTCTATCCGCAAGGCAGCAGGCTGTATCCAGCGCGCAACACCTATAGGTATCTCGGATCTCCCGTGCGCTGCATCGCCTATTCCAGCTAGCTTTCTCAAGGCTTGAAATTCTATACTAATGAATCATAGCTCGGCTGGAGCGGGTCTGGAGCAC
Organism: uncultured Candidatus Saccharibacteria bacterium; assembly: GCA_964621655.1. Taxonomy (GTDB): domain Bacteria; phylum Patescibacteriota; class Saccharimonadia; order Saccharimonadales; family Saccharimonadaceae; genus Nanosyncoccus. The sequence continues at coordinate 1,723 of CAZUNS010000027.1, forward strand.
GGCCCCGCAGGGGATTCGCTCCAGAGAGCTCCACCGGATGAATTAGTATAGGATAAAAGCCTAAATAAGCTATATGAATTAGCAAAAACTAGCTCTCCAGAGCCGTTCTAAGCGCCCAATAACCAAAACCGCTATAGGACGGCTCTTTTGAGTCAACCAGCCCCAAAAGGCTTAAAACAGGCCGTAAAACGCAAATTCACCTTCACTAGCCGCCAAAAATCGCTCAAATCGCCTAAAATAGCCCTAAAACGCAAAACTACTCCCAAAATCGTTAAAGATCGCCAAACTTTCTCAGTTTCATTGTAATTTTTACAACACTAAGCGGTTTGGAAAGCGCTGTTGCTTGTTATTTTAAAGAAACTTGTTATATACTGTTACCCAGAGCAGGAAATCTTGCTAGAAAGTTAGAAGGTGGGTCGATATAGGACCATTAATAAAAATGGTCGATATGCGTTCTATCCGATATTAACTAATTAGAAAAGGTGGAATATGCGAATATGACAAAGTTATTTTCTGCTGAATTTGAGATTAAACTCTTATTTATCCGAATAAAAATTACCTTCAGCCTGTAGACTAAAGGTAATTTAACATTACTATATTCCTATTCTAACACAATTCGATAAGTTAAAGCATTATTTTCTGCTCTTTTTGCTAGCTTTTATTCCGGTTATGTTGCGCTTGAAGGCTGAACTCAGGACGTAGGGTTGACACAATCACGGTTTTCAGTTATAATTATAACAAGCTAATATCTTAGCGGTTCTTTTATATCTAATAGTCGACAGACTTTAAATGGGGTAAAATTATGAGTATCTTCTGTCACCGGCTTGTCATTCGCGATGGCAAAATCATCTCCGTACATAGCACGGACAGCAAAAACAACCTGCTTGAGCTCTGCTCTCCCGAAGTCGCTAACGAAGCTGCCTTTAACAAAGACGGCTGGTTCGTAAAACTCATCCCCTACGTCGATCTGCCTTGCCGGCACATCGACGTGGAGTATAGCGGGGAAGAAAAGATCCACGTTGGACACCTTGACTATGTTGACAGCGGCGATCTCTTCTTGCTCTTGCCCACCAACGGACGGCCCCAGATGGATTTCTATTACAGAGATCTCTCGTCTACCATGATGCGGCTCTTCGGCATTAAGAAGATTGTCTATCAGGACATTAATGACACAACCCAAGAGATGAGCTGGAAGGACCTTAATGACAAGGGCGGACTCTATTTGAGTTGGCTTTTTACTGACGGGGTAGCCTTACCGCATCTTGCATGCGTATGCGATGAGAATACAGCTCTGACTGGCTTTGGTGACGTCGATCTGAACGGTGAAGAAGACAATCTTCTCTTTGCTGTCAGTGACGCAACTTGGGCGGTGACTGCTACGCTTAACCGAGAAGATAAGAAAGGTGGTTTTTATACATACGCCACCCTTTTCGTCAAAGATGAAGCCGCCGCCATTGCCGCTATACCCAAGCTCCACGAATATCTGGAAACATATGAATGCCACAATTTCTGCGAGCTGCTTTATAGCCGTCTGCCCTGACTATCAGATTAGCCCACCCGCAAGGGTGGGCTGCTGAATGCTATGAAGTCTCTGAGCCTTACTCTGGAGACTAATTTTAGTTGTCACGTCCATAAAACTTGTGCTATAATGGATATGTATAGATGTAACTTCTATACAGCGCGATTATGCATGAATCGAAAAACATGTTATAATGGCTATATACAAACATAAACTGGAGACCTTATGGCAACCATTGACCAACAATTTGTAGAATATATCGTAAAAACTCTCGTCAACAATCCAGAAAAAGTCGTTGTTGACCGCGAAATTGATGAGCGCGGCGTATTGCTGAGCTTGAGCGTAGACCCAGAAGATGTTGGTCGGGTAATCGGCAAGCGTGGTGCTACGGCTCAGAGTATTCGTACATTGCTGCGTGTGCTCGGCACTAAGAACGGTGCACGCTATAATCTAAAGGTCGTCAATACCGACGAAGGCGAAGCTGCTTCGGCTCCGCGTGGCGAAGTTGAAGAGACCGTCACCGAAGTCACCGAGACGGCTGATGATAATGGCGAATTAGCCGAGAAAACTCGTGCTGAGTTAGCTGATTTGGATGATCTCGAGATCTAAATCTCGCAGCATTTGGAAAATCCCCCAGTTTAGCTGGGGGATTTCTGTGCGCAAGTACCAAATTGAAATCCTCGAGTCGGATAACATGCGAAAGAGCTAAAGTCAGATCATATGCGAAAGAGCCCCGGATTGGGGCTCTTGCTAGGTTGGTTTAATCTCTGGGCGGGTCGACTAAAGTTGTGTTGGTGAAGGGGACGGCAGATTTGGTATAGGTGCCGCCAAATTCCTGGACGTAAAGCTCCATCAGATAGTCAGTGGTGCCGATACCAATAAGACTGTCATTGGTTTCGTTGTCGTAGGTGGGCAGGAATGTCCAAAGCTGCTCATCGTCTGGGTAGCTACTGTAGAGATCCTGAAACCAGCTCGTGATCTCGTCTACCTTGGGCCAACCAGTGCCGGCTGGCTTCATGGTGTAGGTGTAGTGGGCCGAAACCACGATCGCTTCGCAAACATTGAGCTTGGCAGCCAGCGACAAATCTTCGCTGGAGAATGGCACATCGGACCCAGGATGATTGTGGGCTAAGGTATAGCCACCTTGCTTGATGTAGATTTCTTGCAGATCTACGGGCATCGTTACCAGGAGTGCATTGCTACTGGTATGCTCGAACAACTTGCGTCCATTTGCATCAAAGGCGACGACGATTTCACACTCTTCGTGGCGGATATTCTCTAAAGTTTCTCCGACGCTCTCGCCGTGACTAATATTAGAAGTCCGGTTGAGAGTAGAGAAAATATTTTGGAACTGGCTCGACGCGTGCGTAGATTGTAATAACAGTATGATACCCACAATCACGAGTGCTAAAGAAACGAGCCCAAGCAGCGCAGGTGCAGAGAGATGTAAAGATTGCGGCTCGGAGTCGGAATGCGTTGCGGTATCAGGGGCGTAGGATTGGCGTTTGACTTGACTCATCGTAAAATTCCTCCGTTCTGTATAGTGACCACGGTACCAGCAGGGATTAAACCAATAAAAAGTTAATGTACAGAGATACTCTTCTCTCCCATTGTACCACAGATATTGAATTTTGTCAAGACTTCGTCCTAAGTTTAATCTTCAAGTGCAACATAACCGGGATGGAAGTTGTGGAAAGTTAACAAAAAAGAGACATATTCTATGCTGATTTGCTCAAAATATAGGGAAAAGTTGATGAATTTGCAGGAATTTTTAAAAAAATACTTGTAAAAATATTAAGCATAAGTTATACTAGAGATAGTTCGTAAGAACATAAGGCTAACTGCGAGCCAACATAACAAGTTGAGAGCTTATATGTTCCAAAAAACCACCTTAGGTTGAGAAGGCGGTTTTTTGGTGGGTGAGAAGGGTGGAATTTGGCTGTTGATATGGGCTTATGGTTGAGAAATATTTAAGAGATATGAAAACACACCATAAAATAGCCCACCCTTGCGGGTGGGCTAATCTGATAGTCAGGGCAGACGATCGAAGAGTAACTCGTAAAAATTCTGGTAGCAATGATCTTCCAGATAGGCATGGAGCTTCGGGATGGCACTGATAGCGGCCGCTTCGTCATTTACGTACAGTGTGGCCGACAACGTTTTGGAACCGTCTAATCTTTCCTGCTCAATAGAAGCTGCAACGGTCCAGGTCGCATTGCTGATTTCTGCAATAACACATCCACTCCTACCATCCAAAACGTGATCACGGTAGCTGCCAATCTTGATTGATACGGATTCATCGCTTTTGAATGATGTCTGGATATTGCCATCAGTATGATACCATGTAAGCAGCCTGAATTTCTCATCGTCGATGGTGGGATACCATCTTGTTTCGTACCTGCCATTAGCCCCATCATTACTATAGTAAATTGCAGTAATACCAAAAAGCCGCAGCATGGTAGACTGAATGTCTTGGTAGTAGAAAAGCGCCTGAAACTGTCCGCTACTGGTAGTAAACAGGAAAAGATCGCCACTATCAACGAAACGACAATAGTAGCTATAGTCTTCCTTTTCGTCAGTCCTATGCTCTACTTCAATTTTCCACCCTGGAGTATTGCGGTCTTTATTGAGAAAAACATTCCAGCCGTTTTTCTTGAATAAACTTTCGTTGACAACTTCGACAGGACAAACCGTAAGCAAATCGGTTTTGCTATCAACGCCATGGATGCTGGTGAATTTACCGTTTCGGACGGTAAGGCGGTAACAAAAATTCATGTCCGGCATAATTTTAACCCCCATTTAAAGTCTGTCGACTATTAGATATAAAAAGAACTGCTAAGATATTAGCTTGTCACAATTATAACTAAAAAGTTTAAATATGTCAAGTAAAAGCCTTAACTATTAATGTTGTAAAAATTACAACATATTAGCAAGGCCAAGTAAACCGCTATGCTATAATTAAGTTATGAAGGAGAAGTA
>CAZUNS010000027.1:6320-8099 GCA_964621655.1 uncultured Candidatus Saccharibacteria bacterium
ACGCAAGTGATTGAGCGTGATATTCTTGATGACGACTGGGAACCACGATTTGACCGACATTATCAGCGAGACCTAACTTTACAGGAGCAATATGATCAGAACCAAGAAGATCTCAATCAGATCTCTGGCTATCTAGCAAAAACACCCGAAGAGCGCGCCGCATATCTTGACGAGCTGAATGACATCGTTGATTCTCTGAAAGAAAGTATCCGGGAGTGTCGAGAGCTGGTAGCGGAACCCAACATAAGCCCCGAAGCAGCCCTGAAATATAGAGATCTCCATGATCAGGCTTACGACATGGCCTATGGTCTACGCCGCAAGCTTCTGCTGCTAGAACATCCTGACTCATCTCGTGCGGCAGCTATTTGGCGAAGGGAGATGATAATTCTTGACTTGGCGCAGGTTGATTCGCGCTATCGTGATGCGCTTGGGGGAATGGACCCCGAGATTATTGACCAGAATATAGATGCTATCTTGGAGTCGGTTCCACCACGAGAATTTGATAAACTAGCAAATTTGATGGATCGCTCCGACAAATGGCCGGTTTTTCGTAAACAAGTGCAAGATGTACTGGAGCGTGCGCTGGGTCTCGAAGATGTGAATATCAAGGTAGAAATGTTTGCTGGGTTTAAGGGTGATGACAAAGGTGATTGCACGCGAGTAGATGATGGATATCGGGTGCGACTTAACTCAAGCTATATTGAACAAGATGCTTGGGAGTATGCAAAAATTTTGGCGCATGAATTCTATCATGTTATGCAGGATCAGGTTAGTAGAGCTGGCGGCACGGAGATGGCGGATCTGTATGATCTTAACCAACAGCACTATGGGCGGCCAGAATTAATTGGTTATGGCGATTATAAAGCGCAACTGAAAGAAGCGGAAGCCTTTAGATTTATGGATCGATTTTTGCGGGAAATTCGCAAAGGCGAGCAACGCAACCAGCGGACTTTGACAGGGCGCGTGAAGCACTGGTGGAAGGAGCGCGATACGGAGAAGCTGCCAGATCGACCAATTGCGGATAATAATTCGCATATGCCGCGCTCAGATTCAGAGAAAGAAGTGTTGCTTGGAGCGGATGAAGCCGATAAACTCACAAAATGATAAAATGTTGTAAAAATTACAACATTTTCGTGTGATTTTTGGTGAAAATAGCCTTGTAATTTCCTAAAAAATCCGTATAATGGCTAGTAAGAAGTAGTGTGTGGTGTTTTTGATTTGGATTTGGGTATAGGAGAACTCTGGTCCAAAAAACCAGTAGCTTAGAGATGGCGACTCTGGCTGCCAGAATACCACAGTAATCTTCGGCGCTACAAATTCTAGACATATCTGCATGGTGGCTAGGGTTTGACTCGCTCAGCGAGAGATTATTAACACTAAAGAAAAGGAAAGTTGTGAGCAAACCATCTACTAAGGCCGTCCGGAAGTTCTTCACCGAAGGCGACCAAGCACTCCCGATTCCAGATCTTTTTTCACACCAGACTGATAGCTGGGAAGATTTTGTGAAAACAGGTCTCCGGGAAGTTTTTAACGAACTAAACCCAATCGACGACTACAATGGCAATAAGTTGTCGCTCCGGTTTAAAGATTATTATTTCAAAACTCCGGTCGAAGACGAAAAGACCGCTAAGCTGAACCTTTCGACTTATGCGGCGCCTTTGCATGTCCAGGTAGAATTGACCAACAAAGTCACTGGCGAGATCAAAGAGCAGGATATTTACTTTGGTGATTATCCTTGGATGACCGACCGCGCTACCTTTATTATTAACGGTACAGAGC
>CAZUNS010000028.1:0-7988 GCA_964621655.1 uncultured Candidatus Saccharibacteria bacterium
TCCGATACACCGGGAGGTGTGCTCGGCCATTACGCTGCATACGAATCGCTAGCATAGTTCTCCTTTATTTATAATACTTTAATTATACCACACCTTAGCCATATCTGTAAACCCTACATTCGATTTTGTTTCAGATACAGTTTCACGGCTTCAGCGGCGGCATTGCCTTCGGCTTCTTGCTTCGAATGCCCAACGCCCTTCCCCTTGAGCTGTTTTAGCACATATACTCCGACAGTAAAAGTCTTATCGTGATCTGGGCCATCTTCGTCCAAGACGTGATAAGACGGCGTAGCTGCATCGTGGTGTTGCGCCAGTTCTTGTAGATACGATTTCGGGTCGCGCCAAGTACCTTCTTCGAGAATTTGGTCGAGTTTCGATAAAATATGTTTAGCAATGAAATCTCGCGCTGTATCATAACCCTGATCAAGATAAATCGCTCCGATTACCGCTTCAAAACAATCCGCCATGATCACCGCATGCGCCCGATCCGAACCATGTTTCTCCCCTTTCGACAAACGCACCAGCGGCCCATAACCCAGTTCCTCTCCCGAAGCGCCGATGCTTTCCGTCCGCACCATAGCCGAGCGCCAAGCCGTCATATTACCTTCGGGCTCGTCGTAATTACGATAGAGAAAGTCTGATGCCACCAATTCTAGCACTGCATCTCCTAGAAACTCTAGCCGTTCATTATGCTCCTTGGCACTAGTTTTGTGCTCATTGACATAGCTCCGATGAGTGAGAGCTGTTACCAATAAATTAATATCGTTAAACTCAAAACCTAATTTTTCTCGCGCAAAGGCTTGATATTCTTCTGTATTCATCCTTAATTATAATCCTTGTCGAATTTTATTTTTTGCTACTAGCATTAGTTTCTCAATATCCTCGTATTCGATCGCTTCCAACGCATCCTTAAACTTAAACCACTTAATTCCCTTCATCCATTGTTCTTTGATCGGAGTTTCGTGATTATCGGTCGAGCGTACTAGGTAAATCTGGGTGGTCATCAAGACCAGTTTATCCACTCGTCGATATTGAAAGTGAATCTTGCCCAGCCACATCAGTACGTCAATATGGAACAACCCAGCTTCTTCGCCAATCTCACGAATTGCCGTCTCCTTAGCATTCTCACCGGGCTCAATATGCCCCTTGGGGATCGTCCAGCGCCCTTTTGAATCTTGAATCAAGAGAATCTCAATGTCATCATCGGTTGGGCTGGGGCGAAAAACAATCCCTCCTGCCGTCGGCTCGCGCACGACTTCCTGGATTGCTGGTTTGCGAAACATCCTAGCCGACAGACGCGTTACGGCTGAAACCCGCTCGGATTTCAGTGGTAGCGCCTCTGGCACCTTAGGTTGTATCTGGGGTGAGCGTTGCTCTATTGCTGGTTTCTTGGTCGCCTTTTCCCGATCGGAACGACGCTCGAAACTATGCTGCTGCACCCCCCGTTGCTTCGGTCTTCTTTTCGCCATCTTGCTCCTTTGGGACGGCTGACTGGGCGTCATTAGTCTGGGCGGGCTGTTCTTCTGTGCCATAAATCTCGCGATACGCCGTACCAAGTACGCCGTTCACAAACTTAGACGAAGTCTCCGAGCCAAACTCTTTCGCCAATTCAACTGCTTCATTAATTGCCACCTTAGGAGGAACCGTATCTCCGCAATATTTCAGCTCATAGAGACCAATGCGCAGAATGTTACGGTCTACTGCAGCAATGGTCTCCAGCGGCCATTCTGGGGCCAAAGGTTGCAGAACTAAATCAAGCTCTTCAAACTTCCCGGCCACGTTTTCGGCCAACTGGTATACAAATTGAGTATCTCCTAAGGCTTTGGCATACGGCTCGATGTCTTTTGCGACTACGCTATCAATCTTCGCCGTTTCATCACCAGCATTTGCACGAAATTCATATTCATACAAACTTTGTAAAACAATAATTCTACCCAAGTGCCGGTTACTAGCCATTTTCCCTTACCCTTTATTTAGACTTTTTAGTGATTTTTGTGGTGGTTGTCTTCTTAGACCGTGACGCCTTTGCGGCGGCTTTCTTCTCTGCTTTTTTAGCCTTGACGGTCTTACCCGAAACCGGTTTTACGGTTTTAACTTTTAAATTCGGGGTCTTCTTTGCAGTCTCAAAGGCTTTGACTGGAGAAGTGCGATTTACCGCACGGGCCAGCTTCAAGCGCAGATGGCTGCGACGTAGACCAGTCTTGCGTGGGCTACTCTGTTTTTTAGGTTCAGGCATAACGCTCCTTAAAAATTATATATAAATCTATATTTAATTCTAGCATATTCCGCGCCCGCTGACAAGGTGTTTTTGCAGTTTTCACCATTCATCTGTTTTTTTTAATTATACTTATTGAAAAGCATTATCAGTCTAGACAAGGCCAAAATCCTGTTATATTATAAGTAGTAAGAAGTATAAAATTAATGGAGTAATACTTAATATGAAAAAAGTTCTCTTAGGAATTGCGGCTGCCGTCGTCATGGGTATCGGTTTGGCAGCTCCGGCTGTTCCAGCCATTACGTCAAATCTAGCCTATGCTGATGAAACCACCAACCCTGGTAGTCAGTTCCTCGATACAACCACCCCATCGGGTATGCCTGGCAGTGGCGAGAATAACGGCCTTATGGATATCGTCAAAAATATCATTAATGCCGCGATTGGTCTTGTAGGCGTAGCTGCCGTTATCATGATGATTATCGGTGGTGTTTCCTTTATCACTTCTCAGGGCGATGCAAACAAAGTCACTAAAGCTCACAACACCATTCTTTATGGTGTTGTTGGCTTGATCGTTGCTTTGCTAGCTTTTGCGATTGTCAACTTCGTACTCAGCAACGTCTTCAACGCAAGCGAAAGCGTCTGGCTATCGCTATTCTAGAGTAATTTAGCCTAATAAGCGTCAAAAGTCTCCCAGTTTTCTGGGGGATTTTTGGTAACTTATGTTCAGATTATAACTTATTCTAAAAACTTCCACAAATCAGCCTAAAAGATGTCGAGTAATATCCTGTTTATGCTTTTAGTATTGACATTTTTACTAATCTGTGCTATACTTATGCTGAACGTTTATAACAACGTCGCATTATTAACAAGGAGAGTGGTAAAAAGATGTCTCTGTCTAAGTATTTCTATCGCCGCGATCATATGGATGGCGTACAGCACACTACCCTGAATCCTAAGGGGCCGGGCTGTGTACGTATTCATCTGGTCCCGCCGAAACCGTCCCTGCGTCCCAAACCCAGCGTGGTTATCCTGAACGGCCGCGATGTCATTCCGCTGAACCCGTCTTGGGCGATCCTGCTGAATGAGTTTATTCGCGATGTTAACTACTTCGCCGGCCGACCGCTGACGGATGACGATCTGAAAATGATCATTAATGGCGTGGTGCTGCGCGTGCACCAGCTCTACCCCAAAGCAGACCTTCAATTACTCAAAGACGATCTGAAACAAATCGTCACCTGTCTGGTAGATATTGCTCAGGGTCGGCAGCCGTCAATTGATGTCGGCTACATGTCTCTCGGCGATTACGCCCCCTATATGCGGGCGCCGCACCGGATGGACCTGATGGTTTCCGCTATGACTCAGCACGGTAAGTGGCACTGCAATCAGAAATGTTTGCATTGCTACGCCGCCGGCCAGACTCTGGCCGAGACGCCCGAACTTTCTACCGATGAATGGAAGAAAATTCTGGACGATCTGCAGAAAATCGGCGTGCCCCAGGTAACCTTTACCGGGGGAGAACCCACGCTGCGCAAGGATCTGCCGGAATTGGTAGATCATGCCCAGTGGTTCGTAACCCGGCTAAACACCAACGGTGTGCTGATGACGCCGCAGCTCTGTCAGGAGTTGTATCAGGCCAGCCTGGATAGCGTGCAAATCACGTTCTATTCTCACAGGGCCGATATTCACAATTCCTTGGTAGGTGCTGAGAATTACACCAAGACCCTGCAAGGCATTGACAATGCCCTGGCGGCGGGCTTGAATGTTAGTGTCAATACCCCGCTCTGCACGCACAATAGCGATTATGTTCGCACTCTGCATTTTCTCTATGCACACGGTGTACGATATGTCACCTGTTCTGGTCTGATTACTACCGGCAACGCCTGTAGCACCAATTCGGCCCAGACACGCCTGAGTGGCGCTCAAATGTACGACTCGCTCTATTGGGCAGCCGATTATTGTGCGGCACACGACATGGAGATCAGCTTCACTTCGCCGGGATGGCTCAAAAGTGAAACACTGTCTCGGATGGGACTGACCGTACCGACTTGTGGCGCCTGCCTGAGTAATATGGCGATTACGCCCGACGGTAATGTTGTCCCTTGTCAAAGTTGGCTGGACGACGGCGCGTCGTTGGGGCGTTTCAGCGCCGAAAACTGGAAAAAGATCTGGAATAGCCGCGCTTGCAAAGAAAAGCGCGCCTTTTCCGCCCAGTGTAGCGGCGTTTGCCCCTTGCGCAAGTAAGGAAGGAGAGTTGAACATGAAGAAACTGAGACTTCCCCGCATCGCCACCATGATCGTAGTCGTGATTTTGATGGCGTCAGCCCTGGCAATCCCCGCCCTGGCCAAGAAGCCGTTGGACGAGATTCTGGATTATCAGATTACTATCAACATGCGTACAGACGGTACCATGGACATGCGCTACGACATCACTTGGAAAGTGCTGGATAGCAAAACTGATGGCCCGCTGGAGTGGGTAAAGATTGGCTGTCCGAACAGCCATGTTGACGAAATCACCGCCATCACTACTGATACCATCAAGAAAATTGGCTATATGAGTGAGCGGGGTGATTCCTACATCCGCGTCGACCTGGATCGTAAATATGAAGCTGGCGAGACCGTTACCTTTAGCTACAGCATCCATCAGGCCTACATGTACGTGATCGAAGAAGATCAGCACATCTGTCGGTATTCCTTTACGCCGGGTTGGTTTGACGACATTGACGTCGACAATCTGACGATCTACTGGAATGCTACCAATGTGATTGAATCCACCGCGCCGGCCATGCAGAATGGTTACTTGGTCTGGTCTGGCGCAATGCCGGCCGGTCAGCGCCTGAATGCGTCGGTTCGTTACAACTTGGACGTCTTCGCTACTAACCCTGATCAGCAATATGTTGAAGGCGACAAGAGCGAGTTGGGCACTGGTGCCAAAATTGGCATTGCAATCTTAGTCATCGTAGTGATAGTGATTATCGTGGCGGCGTGCATGACTGCTGCGTCTGACGACGATTACTACGGCGGTCGTGGCATGGGTGGCGGCAGCCATACGACCTTCATCCATACAACTACCCGCAGTAGTTGCGTCTCATCTTGCGCTTGCGTATCTTGTGCTTGTGCCTGCGCCTGTGCGGGTGGTGGACGCGCGGGATGTTCGCTGAAGGATTTTTACCATACCAACCTTACTTCCGAGATGATCGTACGGGTCATTGACGGCGACCAGCCGGATAATTAACCTATGTCTCTTGGACCACAATGGGCGACCTTCTCAGGCCGCCCATTTCTATTGCTTAGTAGTGCTCGACAAAGCATTTTGACTAGACGATTACACTACAATATTGACCAATCTTGCACCCTTCGGGATGATTACCTTACGAATCTCTTTCCCTTCGGTGAAGCGTCGGACGTTTTCTTCGAGCAAAGCTCGCTCTCGCAGCTGCTGCTCGTCCTGAAGAATATCTACCGGCAACATCAAGCGTGCACGCAATTTCCCATTCACCTGAATTACTACTTCAACTTCTTCTTCTACCAGGCAAGTAGCATCCCAGCGCGGCCATTCATCATCACTATCTAAGCGCTCCAATAGTTCGGATGCCAAATGCGGTGCAAAAGGTTTCAGCATCTTAGCGAGAGCTACTTTATCTTCGTAGTGTGCACCGATTTTGTAGAGTTCATTCACATATTCCATCAATGCCGCCACCGCCGTGTTAAAGCTGGTGCGATGAATATCTTCGGTGACTTTTTTGATGGTTTTGTGGCGCAAGACTTTAGTCTGGCTTAGATCCACTTCTGGAATTTCCGAGCCTACTACTAGCGTCCAGCAGCGATTTAGGAAGCGATAAACTCCGCCGATGGCTTCGGTATTCCAAGCTGCATCTTGATCATACGGACCAATAAACATTTCGTAAGTCCGCAAGGTGTCGGCCCCGTAGCCGCTATCAATGACTTCGAGCGGGTCAATGACATTGCCCTTAGACTTACTCATCTTCTTGCCATCTGGCGCGTTAATATAGCCATTATAGAGCAACTTCTTAATGGGCTCGCGGAAGGGCAGATACCCCTGATCAGCGAAGAATTTACACCAAAATCGCACGTACAAGAGATGTGCCACGGCATGATCGCCGCCCACATAGATATCGGTTGGCGCCCAGTATTTAATCGCTTCTGGATCCCAAGCCGCCTGAGTATCGTGCGGACTAACATAGCGCCAGAGATACCAGCTGGAGCAGGCATAACCATCGAGCGTATCGGTCTCGCGGGTCATTTCTTCCCCGTCAATCGTCACTTTGAGCCAATCTTTGGCCTTCGCGAGCGGCGAACGCCCCGTATCATCCGGTTTGTAATCTTGCACTTCTGGGTGCATTACTGGCAGTTGGTCTTCTGGAATTGGGTGCGGATTGCCGTCTTTGTCATAGGCGATCGGGATCGGACAGCCCCAATACCGCTGACGCGAAATCAACCAATCCCGCATCTTGTAAGTCACCTGTTTGTGTCCCAAACCACGCTCTTCGAGCCAGGCCACAATTTGCTCACGCGCATCTTCAGAGCGAGTGCCATCAAATTGCTCAGAGTTCACCAAAACTCCTTCACCATGATAACAGCGGCTATCATCGCTACTATTCTCAGGTTTTTCGACTACTTCTTGGATCGGCAGGTCAAATTTCTCCGCAAACTCAAAATCCCGCTCATCATGCGCTGGCACCGCCATAATCGCCCCTGTGCCATAGCCGCTCAAGACATAATCCGCCACCCAGATCGGAATTTCCTTACCAGTGGCTGGGTTAATAGCATTGCTACCCGTAAAGACACCGGTTTTCTCCTTGTTTTCTTGACGTTCAATCTCTGATTTCTTGATGGCAGCTTGGCAGTACTTCTCTACCGCTTCACGAGTATTGTCGTTGACGAGTTGCTTTATCAATGGATGCTCTGGCGCCAAAACCAAGAAAGTTGCACCAAAAATCGTGTCGGGACGAGTGGTAAAAACAGTGATGCTAGCGGCTCGCTCGTCAGAAGAATCTGCTAGCGCTGGCACTGCAAATTCAACACTCGCCCCTTCGCTGCGTCCAATCCAATTTTTCTGCATGGTTTTGATTTTTTCCGGCCAGTCCAGCTGATCAATATCCCGCAGCAACTCATCCGCATAATCGGTAATCTTGAAGAACCATTGCTTCATTTTTTTCTTCTGGACTTCAGTACCACAGCGCCAACAATGCCCGTTCTCCACCTGCTCATTCGCGAGAACGGTCTGGTCTACTGGGCACCACCACTGATAGCTTTCCTTCTGATAGGCTAAGCCCGCCTTGTATAGCTGCAAGAAACACCACTGCGTCCAGCGATAATACTCCGGATCAGATGTATTAATCTCCCGACTCCAGTCGACCGCATAACCCAACTTCTGCGCCTGCTTACGAAAATTCGCAATATTAGTCTCGGTCGCGCTTTGCGGAGAAATACCGGTCTTAATCGCGTAATTTTCCGCTGGCAAGCCAAAAGTATCATAACCAAACGGCCGGAGAACGTTCATCTGCTGCTGCATATAGAATCGTGTCAAGACGTCAACGATTGTAAAATTACGCACATGCCCCACGTGCAAACCTGCCCCCGATGGATACGGGAACATCTCGGCAAGATACATCTTTGGCTTCAAATCACCGTTAGGGAGCTTCGCATCGAGCGGGCCAGTCTTAAAAGCGGCCGTCTCTTGCCAAATCTTTTGCCATTTTTCTTCGATTTTTAGTGGGTCATATCTTTCCATAGGTATAATTATATCATATTA